>DITH01000076.1:0-2215 GCA_002422745.1 Alphaproteobacteria bacterium UBA6189 | reverse complement strand
GGCCCAGCGCATCGAGCAGAATCGACTTACCCGCGCCGGTTTCGCCGGTCAGCGCATTCAGCCCCGGGGCGAAGGGAATATCGCACTGCTTGAGCAGCAGGATATGGCGAATGGAAAGTTGCGTCAGCATACGCTACCGGTTGCGCTTAAAGAGGTTCTCGTAAAAGCTTTTCTTTTCTTCCGGGGCGAGGTTACCCTTCACCATTTCGTAGCTATACTGGTACCATTCCGAGCCCGGATAGTTATAGCCCAGCACAGCGGCATTACGTTTGGCTTCGTCTGCCACTCCGAGGCGTAAATACGCTTCGACCAACCGGTGCAACGCTTCCGGCACATGGCTGGTGGTCTGGTAATTATCGATCACATACTGAAAGCGGTTAATGGCAGAAATATATTCGGACTGCTGAAGATAATAGCGACCGATCTCCATTTCCTTGCCGGCCAGGTGATCGTCGGTCAGATCGAGTTTAAGCTTGGCGTCCTGCGCATAATCGGTCTGCGGGTAACGCGCCACGACTTCACGTAGCGCTTCGCGTGCTTCCTCCGTCATCCGCTGGTCACGGCCCACATCGGTAATCTGCGTGTAGTAGCACAGTGCTTTCAGGTAATAGGCATACGGCGTGCTGGCATGCGTGGGATGCAGTTTCACAAACCGGTCGAGAATCGCCACCGCGTCCTCGAACTGGCCGGCGCGATAGGCCGAATAGGCCGCCATGATTTCTGCCCGCGGCGCCCATTCGGAATACGGGTGCTGGCGCTCCACCTCCTCAAATTCATCGATCGCTTTTTTATACTGACGCTCGCCGAACGTGGCGTAGGCGCGGCTATACAGCACGTCGACCTCTTCGTTCTTGGCGACGATTTCTTCGACCTCGTCCTCGTCATCGACATTGCAGGCGGCAAGCGAAAGCAACGCCGTGGTGGCGGTAAGCAAAAGCAGGGAACGAAAACTGGCGGGCTGCATGCTTAGCGTTATAGCAGGGCAAAAGCGCCGCGCAACGGTTCTTGGACATAGTGGATAAGCATTTCTGGCAACGTCGCGGGGATTGGCCCGAAATTATGCCGCGATATGCGCGTCGGGCTCTTCCCGGTGTACATGCATCGGCACGTCGATCTCATCGCCCCCGACGATCCGGTAATTGGCCGGATCGGCGAAAACGGCGCGCAGCAACTTATTGTTGATGCCATGGCCCGGACGCAGCGTTTCCACCGCACCTTTCAGCGGGCCACCGGCCAGCAGGTAATCGCCCACGCAATCGAGCGCTTTATGGCGCACAAATTCATCCGCATAGCGCAAGCCGCCATCGTTCATGATGTCGTCTTCGCTGAGCACCACCGCATTATGCAGGCTGCCGCCCAGGGCCAGTCCCATCTGGCGCATGGCTTCCACATCGCGCGCGAAGCAGAAGGTGCGCGCCCGGGCAAGCGATTGCTTGAAGGTCGTTTTTGTAAAATCATAGGTCGCGCGCTGGTTCTCGATCAGCTTGTGGTTAAACGCAATGCTGATATCCAGACGGAACCCGTCAGCCGGACGAATCGACGCGCGCGATTTCCCGTCTTCCACACGCACTTCGCGCAGGATTTCAACCACGCGGCGGGTGGCTTTCTGTTGCACGCGGCCAGCGCATTCCAGCAGAAAAACGAACGGCTCGCTCGAGCCATCCATGATCGGTACTTCTGGTCCATCCAGCTCGATGCGTGCATTGTCGATGCCCGCACCCCAGATCGCCGCCATCACATGCTCAATGGTCGATACCGTAATAGCGTGCTTGTTGGCGATGGTGGTGCCGAGATTGGTTTCTGTTACCGCATCGAACGTGGCCGGCGCAACACCTTTACCTGACTCTACATCCGTCCGGATAAATATGATGCCGGTATTGGCCGCTGCGGGGCGAATCGTCAAATTCACCATATCGCCCGTATGCAGCGATACACCGACGCAGCTTACTTCCGCCGCGACGGTATGTTGAAAAAACGCTTGGGATTCGCGCGTGGTTTGCATGGCTTGTACCTTGTGAATATGTTCTTGCCTCCTTTTACCCCCATTGGCGCACTGCACACAATTCACGTTCTGCAACCAAATGTTACAGGATATGGCATTGAATTATCGGAGCTTATTCGGTAAAGAAATTTCTATCCCGCGCACAGCGCAAAACTCTAAGGGAGGCGACCGCCGACCCGCGAAGCGGCGGGGTTTGGGGCGAAGGGCCCCATC
>DITH01000127.1 GCA_002422745.1 Alphaproteobacteria bacterium UBA6189 | reverse complement strand
GGCTCGGCACCTGACATTGCCGGTCAAGGCATCGCCAACCCCATCGCCACCATTCTTTCCACCAGCATGATGCTGCGCTACTCGTTCGGGTTAAGCGCACAGGCCGATCTGGTCGACGACGCCGTGGCGCAGGTTTTGGCTGATGGACTTCGTACTGGAGATATTATGCAGGAAGGCGCTAAAAACGTTGGAACACGTGACATGGGCGATGCGATTCTCGCTGCCCTCAAGTCGCTTGCAGCCCAACGAAAGGTCGCCTGATGCGCTTTTTAATGCCCATGCTATTGGTGTGTTCCACCGCCTTTGCGGCACCCGCACCGAACATGAGCCAGCNNGGCAAAAACACCCAGGAAAAGCTGGGCCAGGGCATTGTGGTGGCCAGCCTGCTGGGCTGTACCGGCAAAACCGCCGGCAAACAGCAAACCCAGCTTTTCTACCAGCAAATGCAGGGGATCGGCGAGGAAGTAGGCGCCTTATGCAAAGAGGGCCACCCCGCCGCCGCGCGCACCCTGGTGCTCGATACGCTGACCACCCACCAGCAACATCCTGTGCTGGTATCGGCCGTGCAGTGCTACCAGACGCAACAAACCAACCTCGATGTGATGGCCGGGCCGAAACTGGCTGGCGACCTTGCCAGTTATTCGCGCTGGGCTGCTAACCCCGCGCTGGCTGAAACCGAAATGCGCGAAACCGATATCTGCAGGTAAAATATTCAGCTTCATTAAACTGTCATATTTGGCTGCTAGTAGCAGATAACACGTCAGTTCAGGAGCGCGCATGCAACCCAATTCCACGCTATTAGACCAGTTACGTAAGGCCAGCGAAAGCCCTTCGCTTTTACAAGAGAAAGCCGAGGCGCTGCTTGCGTCCTGGGAGCATCCGCCCACCACTGCACTGGAGTGGATGAATCTCGGGTTAGCGACGGAGCGCTTAGTTAAAATTTACGCGGCCGGACGGTCCAACGATGCCGAACTCATCGCACAGCTGCACCCTATCATGAATTGCGATTGGTCCGATATTGCACGCTTGCCGGTAAAACCCGGTCTCGAGAAGAATGTCGCTCAGCGCATGCTTCAGGAACTTGGTCTTTTCCCCAAGCCTGACAAGTCGGTCTCCCAATTACTCGTGAAAGGATCGTTTCCTTCACGCAAGCTGGTTGAAACTACAGTGCAGCATAATCTCGATCATGCTATTTCCTTTGATCTGGAAATGGACGACCGCGTCTTCGATACCGTTCTCATCAATGCACTTAACGAGCATGAGATAACAGGCCTGGCCGCCGTTATGGCTGCCCGGCTGGATGTTACTAGTCATGCGATTACATTCTGGGCCGATGGCGAGAAGAGTCAAGACACGCCACGCGATGCCGCGAAACATGGAAACTACAAGCGTCAGGCGGCCAGTGCATATCATACCCGCGTGAGAAACGACGATGTGCGATGGACGCTGACCTGTGTGCCGACCAAAGAAGAAGCGGTCGCTGATGGGTTCGATTATCCGGATTACCTGAACTTTTATTTCGAAGCCTGCGATCAGCCATGGGAACAGATCAAAGCAGCGCAACATCACCTGATTCAAGCCTTCAATAAAGGCGAAGAGCTTCACATCACCAACGACGACGGCACGGATATCCGTATGTCAATCTACGGGCATACGTTCGCGAACAGTGTCGTCGCACGCAACATGCCCGGGTCGGAGATTTTCAGCGGCCCGGTGTGCGACAGCGTTCAGGGCACCTTAGTGGCGAAAGGTAATTTCGCCATTGATATCGACGGTGTAACCAAACGCATGAAAGATATCACCCTGACCTTCGAAAACGGTCGGATTGTCCGCGGCCATGCGGCGGAAGGCGATCAGGGGTTACAGGAGATTCTGTCCCTAGAAGATGGGCTAGACGCGGATGATCCTAAATTTGAAGGATCGCGTCATATCGGTGAGATCGGTATCGGCACCAATCCCTATATTCGCAAGCATTTGGTGAACGGCTTATTGGTTGAAAAAATCAGCGGGAGTTTCCATCTCGCCCTTGGTGGCTGCTACGGCAATTCCTATCTCGGCGAAGAAACGTTAATGGCAAATGGCAATGAAAGCCGTATCCACTGGGATCTCACCACGATGCTACGCGGTCATGGTGGCCGGATGTATCTGGATGGCCAATTGATTCAGAAAGATGGGGAATGGATCGACTGTCCCGCTAAGGGATTGCAGGCAGACGCGCTAGCTGTTCTCAACGATGGCTGGAGGGCCCTGGCCGACAAGGATCGCCCAGCCTATTGGCGCAATAAGCTTCAGTCCGCCGAGCACAGCCGCTAGTCGCCGGTAAAGGAATAGGGTAATAAAACCCTTGTATAGCCGCCGTTTTGCATTACATACGGGGGAATCAAATCATTTCATCGGACAGGCAATCATGGCATACAAAATCGCTGTTGTCGGCGCCACGGGCAATGTGGGCCGCGAAATTCTTGAACTCCTTGCTGAACGTAAGTTTCCGGCGCGCGAGATCGTCGCGCTGGCCAGCCGCAATTCGGTCGGCAAGCAGGTAAGTTTCGGCGAGACCGAACTGCTCGACGTACAGGCGCTCGATGATTACGATTTCTCCAGCACCGATATTGCCTTGTTTTCGCCGGGCTCGAACGTGTCGAAAGTCCATGCGCCGCGCGCCGCCGAAGCAGGTTGCGTGGTGATCGACAACACCTCCTATTTCCGTATGGAGAAGGATATTCCGCTGGTGGTGCCGGAGGTGAANNCAGATGGTGGTGGCGCTGAAGCCGCTGCACGAAGCCAACCCTATCAAGCGCGTGGTAGTGAGCACGTACCAGTCGGTTTCCGGGGCGGGCAAAGAAGCGATGGACGAATTGTACGACCAGACGAAAGCGCTGTACGTGCACGACCACAAAGAGCCGAAAAAATTTACCAAGCGCATTGCATTCAACGTGATTCCGCATATCGACGTGTTCCTGGACGACGGCACGACCAAGGAAGAGTGGAAGATGGTGGAGGAGACGAAGAAAATTCTCGATCCTTCGGTGAAAGTGTCGGCCACCTGCGTACGGGTGCCGGTATTTGTCGGCCATTCGGAATCGATCAATATCGAGTTCACCAACCCGATTACGCCTGAGGAAGTCTTCGAGCTGCTCGAGGAAGCGGATGGGGTCACGCTGGTCGACCGCCGCGAGGATGGCGGCTACGCAACCCCGGCCGAGTATGTTGGCGAGGATGGCGTGTTTGTCTCGCGCGTGCGGCAGGACACCACCATCGACGATAACCGCGGCATCAACCTCTGGTGCGTAAGCGATAATCTGCGCAAAGGCGCGGCGCTGAATGCCGTGCAGATTGCCGAAACGCTGATTCGCGAATACGATCTCGAACCACGTGGGGAGCTAGCCTAGCAGCGCCGGATTGGCGAGCATGGACTGCGCGGTTGCCTTTTCTACTTCCTGCGTAACCCAGCTTTGCGAAGGCTTTATCTGCGGTCGTGCCATGCGTTTTTGCGTCGCATGCAAGCCGACGTCGCTGGGCAAAGGGCGCAGGCTGGGTGCATCCCACGGTTTGCGTTCGGCGTGTAGTTGCTGCTGCAACCGCTGCTCCACCTGCTCTATCACCGGCTCGGGTACAAGCGGCAAACAGGCCGCAAGTTGCGACCGGTGTAAATAATCGGCCGGGCGCCAGTAATCGTCGCTGGCTTTGGCACCACCGAACGCCTGAGCATAGGCTTTGTTGGCGCGCATCCGCTCAATACAGTAGGTGAAATAATCCTCCATATCGAGCAATTCCGCGCCTTCTTGATAATAACTCATGAGCGGGCAATCCTTCTCGTCGAGTTTAATCTCGCCGGTATCCCCGTCCAATATGCCAAGCATTTCCATTTGTTTTTTGATGGATTTGAGAGCCGCACGAAACTGGCGATTATCTTCGCCACCGGCTTTCTGGATTTTTTCGTTAAACTTCTCCCAACGCTCGCGCTGCTTTAACTCGCTGTTATCCTGAATCAGGCCGCCCCGAGGATATGCGCTGGCCGGCAAAGGCCGTAACAGCCCGTCATACCCCAACCGCTCTTTCAATTGAGCGAACCATGTAGCGAAGGGTTTCCCTTCGACCGGTGGTAAGGATGCATGCGTGCCCCTGGCCCATGGCCGATCAGGCATTTCCCCTGTTTCAAGCCATTGCATAAGATCGTCGACGGTCGGATAGATAGAAGCATCGGAAACCCGTGACTGCACCGGCATTTCCACATGGCCGAACCCATTGCCGTTGGCGCGGTTTTTCAGTAACGGACGCAGATGTTCGAGCCCCGCGATCTCCACGCCGTAGAGAGTGACGGGATTCGGGGCCACCCCATGCCATTGATAGGTGTGATGCACGGGCGTTGGATCAAATTTCTTGATGGTAATCCCGGCGAATTCCGGCAGGTCGCTGGTGATATTCGTGAGGGTTTGCCCCCTCAGCAATACGTCGAGATGGGCCGTACCTAAGAATCGCAATAGGTCGATGCCGGTTTCTTCGTAGGCTTCTTTTAGTGCCGTCAGAAGCCGGCGTTGTGCGACTGGCATATCGGCCGGGAAGTCATCATGGTCAACACTGCCTTTGGGCAGTACGTAATATTTATCGTAATGGCCAAATCGCCCTTCACTGTAGGGCGCGACCACCGACCAGCGCCTCTCTCCACCCTCACCGGTAGTCGCTCCATAGATAAAAAGTCCGGCTTTTTCGGGCTTATGAGAGAGATCTGTCATACTGCTTAGGATGGGATAAACCTGCCAGACTACAAGTGACAATTTCGTGACACACGCCCTGCGTGCCCGAACTTCCGGAACTTCGCCTTGCGGGGGGTTTGACAAACCGGGCCGCACCCGCCATATCTACCGCAAAAAACAGCCTCAGAGGCCTTTTATGAGCACACAGCATCCACGCCCGCTATCGCCGCATCTTGGTATTTACCGCTGGCAGATTACCAATACGCTTTCCATTCTGCACCGGATTACCGGCGTGGGCCTTGTCTTGGGGGTAGTGTTACTGGCGGTATGGCTGGTCGCGGCCGCCTGGTGCCCCAACTTTTTCCCCGCGATGCAAGACGGGCTGGGCACCATCGTCGGCAAGTTGTTGCTGCTGGGCTGGACTGCGGCGTTTTATTACCATCTCGCCAACGGCTTACGCCATTTGAACTGGGATATGGGCCGCGGTTTCGCGCTGGCCGATGTAACCGCTTCGGGTTGGCTGGTGGTGGCGTTCACCGTGAGCATGACCCTTTTCACCTGGACCTATGCCTATATGGCGGGGGCACTATGAGCGAACTGAAACGCACGACCCAACTGAACAACACGCCGAACGTAACAGAAAACGTCGCGTCGGGCGCGCCCGAAACACTGCGCGCGCATGTCGACCGCCGCGGATGCCCCAGCTCGTCGCGCGGAATCGTGCGCGACTGGTGGTGGCTGCGTCTGTCTGCGGCCTTGCTGGTGCCGCTTAATGTCTGGTTCGTCACGGCGCTGGTTACCCGCCTGTTAGGCGCCGGGCAGGAAGGGCTGATTGCCTGGCTGGCCAATCCCTTGGTCATGGTCGCCATGGTAATCATGCTCGCCGCTACCTTCATGCATACGCGACTTGGGCTGCACGAGGTGGTGATCGATTACGTGCCTGCCCCGGCGGCACGGCGCGTGGCTATTTTCTTTATCGATTTTCTTTCCCTGGCACTGGCCCTCGCGTCGATCGCGGCGGTTATCCAACTGTACCGGATGGCTTAAATGACGACTAGTTCTTCCTATCCTATTACCGACCACCATTACGACGTGATCGTCGTCGGCGCTGGCGGCGCGGGCTTGCGCGCCACGTTCGGCATGGCCTCGGTCGGCCTGAAAACGGCGTGCCTGACGAAGGTGTTTCCCACCCGTTCGC
>DITH01000069.1 GCA_002422745.1 Alphaproteobacteria bacterium UBA6189 | reverse complement strand
TCGGGATCGATATTCGTGACCACCGCCACGGTCGACGGTATGCGGATAAACGTGCCGTCCGATTCATCGGCCTCCACCACCATCCACTCGCCCTCGCCCATGATGGCGTTGGTGCCGTAAGCATTGATGATGCCGCCATTGATCACCGTCGGCTTCTTATCGGCCACCATGAACAGCGTCGAGATCAACGAGGTGGTGGTGGTTTTGCCATGGGTGCCCGCAATGCTTACCGTGGCTTTGAGGCGCATCAGCTCAGCCAGCATTTCCGCCCGGCGCACGACCGGAATTCGCTGGGCGCGCGCCTCTGCTACTTCCGGATTGTCGCTTTTCACCGCGCTGGAAATAACCAGCACCGAAGCGCCTTCGATATTCGCCGCCTGGTGCGGACCGATCATCACCCGGATCCCAAGCCTGCGCAATCGTTCGACGGTATAGCTTTCACTCAGGTCGGAGCCCTGCACGGCGTAACCGAGATTATGCAGCACCTCGGCAATACCGCTCATGCCGATCCCGCCGACCCCGACCAGATGCAATGTGCCGACATCCAATGGCATCCGCGCGGCAAGTGGAAACGGTTTAATCGATGGGCTCATGCCGCATTCTCCTTCATCATGGGGGTGCCGGGCTGTTCGGCCACCGGTTCACCGGCCGCGGCCAACACCATATCGGCCAGCCTATCGGCCGCATCGGGAATGCCCAGCATATGCATATTCGCCGCCATTTCGCTGAGGCGGCGCGGCAGTCGCAGTAATGTCTCGAGCTTACTGGCCAGCGCTTCCGGGGTGAACGCATCCTGCGTCATCACCCAACCGGCCTGGTGATCCTCGATCGCCTGCGCATTGTAATATTGATGGTTGTCGGTCGCGCTCGGCAGCGGCACAAATATCGCCGGGCGGCCCGCCACCATCAATTCCGCTACGCTGGACGAACCAGCGCGGCTCAACACTAAATGCGCCGCACCAAGTCGTAATGGCATATCGGTGAAAAACGGCGCCAGATCGACCTGCATACCCAAGGCAGAAAACCGTGTCCGCACCTCGGCCAGTTCGGTAGCCCGGCATTGCTGGTCGAGACGGATACGCGCCCGCACATTCTCCGGCAGCAACGCCATCGCTTCCGGCACCACGCGGCTGAACACCGAAGCACCCTGGCTACCACCAATCACCAACAGCCGCAGAATGCCGTCTTCCGGCAACTCCGGATAGTCGGTATGGGCCAACGCACATATGGCTGCACGTACCGGGTTACCGCTACGCTGGGTACGCAGACGGGCAATCTCAGGCAGCTGCTGGGTGGCTGCATACGTCGTCGCCACCGCCTGCACCTTTCTCGCCATCAATCGATTCACTTTGCCCAGCACCGAATTTTGCTCGTGCAGCACGGCAGTGCGCTTCATCCATACCGCCGCCGCCATAGTGGGAAACGATGGATAGCCGCCAAACCCCACCACCGCGACCGGGTCGATCCGGCGAATCAACGCCCGGGCTTGGTGGATGCCGCGCAGGATGCTCACGCCGCTTTTCAGTTTATGCAGTAACCCGCCGCTTAAATTACCGGCGCGAATCGTGTGAATGGGAATCTGCCCCAGCACACCATGTTGGCTGTTTTTATTATAATGGTGAAAACGGTCGTCCGTCACCAGATGGGGCGCGTAACCTCGCGCCAGCAATACTTCAGCCAGCGCCTCCGCCGGAAAAATATGCCCGCCCGTACCGCCCGCGGCCAGAATAATCGTTTTTCTTGTTTCCATGGCCGCATGCTACGCACTGCCTGCATGAAGGCAAGCAAATCCTTGGGTTTATTCGGCGGATAATGCGAAACAGCGACGACGCTATCCGCCGCGTTTTAACGAAAAGCGCCATATTGTTTTTTGGTCAAGGCCAGCATCATCCCCATCCCCGCCGCCNNCCGCCATAGGAAAGGAACGGCAGGGTCATGCCTTTGGCGGGCAGCATATTCACCGCCACCCCCATATTCACCAATGCCTGGATGCCGAATTGGGTGAGTAGTCCACCCACCGCGATGATACTGAACATATCGTGCTCGCGTCCCAACCGCAGGAAGCCGCGCACCACGATAAAGGCGAACAGCAGCACGATCATCAGGCAGGCGACCAGGCCGAATTCTTCCCCCGCGACGGAAAAAATAAAATCGGTATGCGAATCGGGAATATGGAGTTTTACTTCGCCCTCGCCCGGCCCTTTGCCGAACAGCCCGCCCTGCTTGAAGGCCTCAAGCGATTTGTCGACCTGGTAATTATCGCCGCTGGCGGGGTCGAGAAACCGGTCGATCCGCGCGGCCACGTGGGGCAATAATTGATACGCGCCGATAATACCGACAATGCCGAGCACCACCATGCCAATCACCCAGATGAAGGGCATCCCGGCGAGGAAAAACTGCACGCCGAACATGCCGGTGACCGTGACCACCATGCCGAAGTCGGGTTGGATAATCAGCAACGCCGCAATCAGCCCGTAGGCCATGAACGCCAGTTTATAGCTGGGAAAATGCGGGGTAGAGAAACGCGCCGCGAACACCCAGCCCAGCACAACCGCAAAGCATGGCTTCATGAATTCCGACGGCTGAACCGAGACGCCCATGAAGCGGATCCAGCGGATCGAGCCTTTGTTCTCGTAGCCCACAAAAGGCAACACCAGCAACACGACCACGCTGAGGATAAACCCGATCACGGCAATGCGGCGTACCTGCCGCGCTTCCATCATCGAAATCGCCACCATCACCACGATCGAAAGCAGGGAGAATACCTGGTGCCGGGTAACGAAATACAAATCCGGCAGGCCAATGCGCCGGGCCACAGGGGGGCTACCCGCCATCACCAGAAAGAAGCCGATACACATCAGCGCCATCATGGCAAAGAATGCCGGACGATCGACAGTCCACCACCAGCGGCCAAGCGCCGTGGTATTTCGACGGTCGAGTTTAAACGGCATGGGGTGCCTCCACCAGTTTCATAAATGCGTCGCCGCGCACTTCAAAATTGGCGAACTGGTCGAAACTCGCACAGGCGGGCGACAACAATACTACCCCTGCCCCCGCCTGTTCAGCGGCCTTTCGCGCGGCAGCCACGGCTTTCTCCAGCGTGCCGCATCGCGTGTAGGCGACGTGGCCTTCCAGTGTCGCGGCAAATGCTTCCGTCGCCTCGCCGATTAAATATGCATGGCGGATTTTATCAAAATACGGCACAAGACTTTCGATACCGCCTTCCTTGGCCACCCCGCCAAGAATCCAATATATGCCGTCATAGGTGCGTAGTGCCTTCTCCGCTGCGTCGGCATTGGTCGCCTTGCTGTCGTTCACATACTGCACGCCGTTTGTTTCACCCAGCCATTGCATGCGATGCGCCAGCCCGGGATAGGTTTGCATGGCAGCAATCATATCTGCGTGCTGGCAGCCAATCCCGTAACACGCCGCATAGGCCGCCGCTGCGTTTTGCCCGTTATGTTCGCCCTGCAGCGATTTTACGTTGGCGATATCGCCCTCGGCCGGCGCCAGACCAAACGTATTCACCAGTTTGCCGCGCAGCACAAATACCCCGCTACCCAGCCGCTGCTCCGCCGAAATCGGGATCACGCTTTGTTGCCGCCCGGCCTGCAGTTGGCGGCATACCTGGCCGCTCGTGGTGTCATCCACCCCGATGACGGCAAGGTCGCGTTTTCCCTGCCGGTCAAAAATATGGCGCTTGGCGCTGACATACGCCTCCATCGACCCATGATGGTCGAGATGGTCGGGCGAAATATTCAGCCATGCGGCCACGTGGGCGCGGAAGGTTTTGAGCAGCTCCAGCTGGTAGGAGGAAAGCTCGAGCACATAGATGCCACCTTTGCCCAGACGTGAAAATTCCATCACCGGACGACCGAGATTCCCCCCCACCTCCACCTGCTTGCCGCAGGCAGCGAGGAGATGGCCAATCAGCGTCGTTGTTGTCGATTTCCCATTGGTGCCGGTGATGGCGATATACAGCGCTTCCGGTGCGGCACGGAACAACAGCTCGATATCGCCGATAATTTCCACCCCTGCCTTACGCGCCTGTGCCACCGCCGGATGCAACGTGGGAAAGTTAAGCGCAATGCCCGGGCTCATCACCAGCGAGACCATGCTCGCCCATGGCCACTCGCGAAAGGGCAGAATATTCAGGGCGGGAAATTCAGCCGCACGTTGCGTGCGCGTCGCGTCCGTGTCATCCCACGCTACCACTTGCGCACCCGACCCCAGCAACGCCGCCACCACAGCGCGGCCCGACTTACCCAGCCCGATCACCCCGTAGGTTTTCCCCTTTGCGTAGGGCAGGTTCAGCACGTGCACCACTCCTTCTATCGAAGCTTGAGCGTCGAGAGCCCGATTAACGCCAGAATCACCGCGACGATCCAGAAACGAATCACGATGGTCGATTCCTTCCAGCCCAGTTTTTCGTAATGGTGATGAATCGGTGCCATCAGGAAAATCCGCCGCCCGGTACGTTTGAAATAGAACACCTGAAGCATCACTGATAGCGCTTCCACCACGAACAATCCGCCGATAATCGCCAGCACGATTTCATGCTTGGCAATCACCGCGATCGAGCCCAGCGAGCCCCCGAAAGCCAACGACCCCGTATCCCCCATGAACACCATAGCGGGTGGTGCGTTATACCATAGAAACCCAAGCCCCGCGCCAATCATCGCGGCACAGAACACGGCCAGCTCGCCCGTGCCCGGCACAAAATTCAGCTGCAGGTAATTGGCGAACACCGCG
>DITH01000115.1 GCA_002422745.1 Alphaproteobacteria bacterium UBA6189 | reverse complement strand
GCGCCGCCATAGGCTTTGCGGGTAATGATGGTGATTTTCGGCACCGTGGCTTCGGCATAGGCATAAAGCAGTTTCGCGCCATGGCGGATGATGCCGCTATGCTCCTGCGAAGTACCGGGCAGGAAGCCGGGAACGTCGACGAAGGTCACGAGC
Source organism: Alphaproteobacteria bacterium UBA6189 (assembly GCA_002422745.1). Classification (GTDB taxonomy): domain Bacteria; phylum Pseudomonadota; class Alphaproteobacteria; order Rickettsiales; family UBA3002; genus QFOX01. The sequence continues at coordinate 3,750 of DITH01000115.1, read as the reverse complement.
GGGATATTGAACGCATCGCAGAAACGCACAAAGCGCGCCGCTTTGCGGCTGGCGTCGATATCAAGACAGCCCGCCAGCTCCATCGGCTGGTTGGCAACAAAGCCGACCGCATGGCCTTCCATCCGCCCGAAACCGACGATGATATTCTTGGCGAACTCGGCATTGATCTCGAAGAAATCGCCCTCATCCACCACCCGGCGCAGGATATCGAACATATCATACGGCTTGTTGGCGTTGTCGGGCACTACGGCGTTGAGTGCCATTTCCACCCGGTCGGCCGGGTCTTCCGTCGGCCGCACGGGCGGCTTTTCGCGATTGGAAAGCGGCAGAAACGTCACCAGCCGGCGCACTTGCAGCAGCGCCTCGATGTCGTTGTCGTACACCATGTCGGCCACGCCGGTATGTTTGCCATGCACGTCGGCACCGCCGAGCTCTTCCTGGCTGACTTCCTCGTGCGTCACGGTTTTGACCACATCGGGGCCGGTTACGAACATGTACGAGCTGCCGCGCACCATGACGGTAAAATCGGTCAATGCCGGGCTGTAGACCGCCCCACCGGCACATGGCCCCATGATGACCGAAATTTGCGGGATCACACCCGAGGCAAGCACGTTGCGCTGGAAGATTTCGGCGAACCCGGCCAGCGAATCCACCCCTTCCTGAATCCGCGCCCCGCCCGAATCGTTGAGGCCGATGATGGGCGCACCCATTTTCATCGCCATATCCTGCACCTTGCAGATTTTCTTGGCATTGGTTTCGCTTAACGAGCCGCCCAATACGGTGAAATCCTGGCTATACACGAACACCAACCGACCATTAATGGTGCCCTGGCCCGTCACCACCCCGTCGCCCGGTACTTTCTTGCCGCTCATATCGAAATTGATGCAGCGATGCTCGACGAACATGTCNNGCTCGCGGGCGGTCAGCTTGCCTTTTTCGTGTTGGGTATGGATGCGGGACTGGCCGCCCCCGATGCGCGCAGCTTCGCGCTTTAGTTCCAGTTCCTTGACAATCGTCACGGCGTTCATGCGGTGCCTATCGGTTGTTGAACGAAAGCGGCGGTTTAGCACAGTTACTGCGCTGCCGCAAAGCGCCAATTTCGCGCCTTGGGGAAAAGGCCGGAAACATCAGTAAAAGCATTCTAATTCAGCTGCTTGAATGTCAAGAAAAATGCAGCGGCCCGTATCTCTTTTTGCTTTTGCGCATGCAAGGCTTCGGCCTCATCGTCCGGCCCCCAGCGCTCGGCCTGCGCCGTTTCGTCCAGGCGTGCCATGGCTATCGCCGCTTCTACCGGCACCTGCCCTTGCCACACTGCCACGCCTAGCACGGCGCTGCCCAGCAACGGCACCAGCATGGCAAGCCCGGTGAGCTCACTATCGCTGGCCGTTTGCAGTAGAGCGGTGAGTGCTGCCTGCGACGTTGCCGGTTGCGCAAGTGGCAGCACCGATTCCGTGCAGGCGAGCTCGATGCCATGCGTGGCCGCCGCCCAGGCCAGCACAGGGTCGAACTGGGACGCCTGCCGATCGGCGATGGCCGGATCGCGGTAGCACAGCAAATCGGTTTCGCCGAAGGCTGCAATCGTGGCCAGCCATGCATCGCGGTCGATCGCCGCGCGGTCGATCGCCACATTGGCCAGCCGGGTAAGCGGCATATGCTCGGGGTCGATATGGGTTTCCTGCGCCTGCCACTCGGCCGCCACGGCGTCGGCCAGTGCGTCGGGCAGAATAAGCGGCTTGCGCCCTTGGGTTTTCAGCTCCTTACCATCCAACCAGATGCGGCCGTCGCGCGCCAACGCCGCTGTATAAAACCGTTTCGGCAAGGCACGGTTTTCCGCTTTGGCTTTGCTCATGCCCACCATGTCAGATTTCCAGGCCCAGTGCTGCCAGGCTATCGGCCACATGCGTCGGCAGTGGGGCGGTAAAGCTGCGGGGACGCTCGCCGAACATGGCGGGCAGATGCAGCTTCCAGGCATGCAGATGCAGCTTGCCGGATAACGCCACGCTTCCCTTCACATGCGCGTTCTTGCCGCCCTATTTGCCATCGCCGAGGATGGGACAGCCAAGCTCCGCCATATGCACGCGCAATTGGTGCGTGCGGCCGGTGATGGGCTCCAGCTCAACCAGCGAAAGTTTCCCGGCCAGCGATTCGATGGTCTTGTAGCGGGTCACGGCGCGTTTGCCGTCTTCCTCCACCGACTTTACCAGCTCGCGCGAATGCTCGCCGCGTGCTGATTTCTCCATGTTCGATTCGATCTCGCCTTCGTAGGGCTGCGGCTGTCCGACCACCAGCGCGAGGTATATCTTCTGCAGTTTTTTGTTGGCGAAGCAGCGCTGCAGCTCGCTGGCGGCGCGCACATGGCGGGCAAGGATCAGCACCCCGGAGGTATCTTTATCCAGCCGGTGCACCAGGCGCGGCAGATCGCGCGCGCCGTATTGCAGTGCGGGCAGCATGCCGTCGAGATGTTTCGTCAGCTTGCTGCCGCCCTGCACGGCGAGGCCGTGGGGCTTGTTCAGTACGATGATGTCGTCGTCCTTGTACAGCACGTAGCTTTCGGCTTCGGCGGCGATCGCGTCGGTGAGCACCATGTCCTTTTTCGGGCGGGCACGCACCTCGTGCGCGTCATGCGACAGGCCGAGGTCGCCCCGCACTTCCACCGTCTGGTCGCGGGTGACGCGGGTCGAGGCTTCGGCCTTTTTGCCTTGCACGCGGATCAGTCCCTTGCGGATGGCTTTCTGATACACCGAATTCGGCGCCGAACCGAGGATGCGCTGGCACCAGCGGTCGAGCCGCGCGCCTTCGTCGTCGTGATGCACTTTATATTGTCGTTTTTCCATTAGCGTCCCGCCATGTAGCCGAGCGCTGCGGCGCCGACCGATAAAATCACGCTGCCGCCTACATACAGCATCGCCTGGCTGAATTGCCCGCGCTGCAACAGCTGCAACGCATCCCATGAGAATGCCGAAAAAGTGGTAAAACCCCCCAGCATGCCGGAAACAAAGAACGCCCGGGTCGAGTGGTCGCCCCCATATTTCGCCAGCATCCAGCCGATCAGTAGCGAGCCGACGATATTCACCAGCATCGTACCCAGCGGGAACATCGTGGGGTTCAATTTCACCACCTGTTTGATGGCGAGAAAGCGCAGCATGCAGCCAACACCACCACCCGCTGCCACCAGCAGCATCGAACTCGGATTCACTACGGCAAGGGGATTCATGAGAGACGGCGCTCCAGCTTACGATTCGTTTTCCTGCCGCTTATCGCGCAATTTTGCCCAGTAGTCGAGCCGTTTGGCAATCTCGCGCTCAAAACCGCGCGCGGCGGGCTGGTAATAATCTTCCCGCGGCATCTCGTCGGGGAAATAATTCTGGCCGGAAAACCCGTCTTCCGCATCGTGGTCGTAAGCATAGTCTTTCCCATAGCCGATCTCTTTCATCAGCGCGGTGGGGGCATTGAGGATATGTTTCGGCGGCATTAGCGAGCCATGTGCACGCGCACTGCGGCGGGCAGCCTTGTAGGCCATATATTGCGCATTCGATTTCGGCGCCGTGGCCAGGTACACCACCGATTGCGCAATGGCAAGCTCCCCTTCGGGGCTGCCGAGCATTTCATAAGTCTGCCGCGCGGTGGTGGCCTGCACCAACGCCTGCGGATCGGCCATGCCGATATCCTCACTGGCAAACCGCACCAGGCGGCGAGCGATATAAAGCGGGTCCTCGCCGCCATCGAGCATCCGGGCGAACCAGTAAAGCG
>DITH01000092.1:982-22807 GCA_002422745.1 Alphaproteobacteria bacterium UBA6189 | reverse complement strand
CACACCAACTTCTTCGAAAACCGCGTGACGGAATACGCCAAAGCCGCCACCCAGGGCTCGTGGGACGATGCGTTCGCCATGCACGAAACGGAAGTGGCTTAGCACTCGCCGGGGGCGCGGGCACCTATTGCGGGCGGCGCGGTTCGTTTAGGCGGGAAAATGCTCGCCCATGACTTCCGCGATCACCGGTAACGTAAAGCCGGTTTCGATCAGGACGCGTTTTATTTCCGCCGTGGCCATGTGGCCGAGTGAAGCCGCCACCCATTCCCGCCACTCGGCGTTCATACTGGTAAATTGCACCGGTGACGGGGCCACAAACCCTTCTTTTGCCTTCGGGGCAATGGTGAGCTGTTGGAAATCGATGCCACTGGCCGCTTCGTAGGCGGCAAGGTTGCGCACGGTTCCAAGGCCGTATGNNCAAGGCCGCTTCGTCATCGGTCGGTGCGCCGGTGAGCAGATGATGCGCCCGTGCCACGGCGCTTCGATGTAGCGTGGCCCAATCCTCATTATCCGCCCAGTGCGTGGGGTTGGTTGGGTCGCCCGGCGCCCGATAATAGTGGTAAAGCACGTTGTCGCAGGGATGGAAAATATCGTAGCCATGCGTCCATAACCGCACGGAATTAAGAATTTCTTCGCCATAGAAGTACAGATACGGATCGTACGGGACATCCTGTAGGATCGAAGCCGAACCAAATAAAAATCCGGCAGCGCAAAACATGCCAGAAATAGGAGCGGTGATCGCGGGAGGCTCCCCCAGTGGGCGGCTGATAAAGGTCAGCACCCCATCCGCATTAAAACGTGCAGCGGCCATGGTCATTGTCATACGAGGCGAGAGTTCGCGCGGCGGCGTATAGGCGGGTGGATAGACGCTTAACACGGGCTTGTCTGACGGGCACGCCTTTAACTGGGCAATGAGCCGTTCATCCCAACGCGGCTCAAAACGCATGTGGCTGTCGATCTGCAGAAGGTAAGTTTCTCCGCTCCACAGCTGCTCTGCCATATGCCGCGCCCAGCAGGCCCCATAGCTTTCGCGGGCATCCACCGAGGCAAACCGTATCTGTTCGCGGCGCACCCGTAGGGGCAGTAGGTCATCGTCCAGCCCTGGGATTGCCTGCCAGAAGACACCCACCGAAATACGCTCGGGGTGCGCAGCATTAGCAAAAAGATCGGCGATCGTCGCCTCACACTCCGGATCCCGGTAGGCGGCAATTTTCACGAAAATAGTGTCAGGCGCCGCGCGCGGCGGGAAATGTGTCATGCCATGAAGTTAGCGGCCCATGTTGTGAGAAACAAGAGCCATCCATGCCAATTAATGCAGCGTGTCGTGCGATGGGCACACCTCAATAGACGTCCACCGGTCATCCTCCGGGCCGGTTTTATAAAGCGGAAGCTGGCGTGGCAGCAGGGCAGGAGCGAAGAGTTCGCCCTGCGCCTGCCGCCCTGCGTTGCCGAGCGCAGTGTGAGCCAGTGAGGTGGAAAAAGAGTGCGAAGCGAGCGTGGGGGTCATGGATGCCTCCGTAAAGCGTTGCCGTATGTTCAGTATGCGCGGCAAATGTTTAACGGAAGGTTACTATCCACAAGGAAAGTATGGGGTGGCCTGACGTAGCGCTTAACGATCAAACAGATCGTAGTTCGCAGGTCCGTCGGATTCCTGCGGGAGGCGCGCCGTGTGGGGGCCAAATATTTCTTGGCGGCGCGCAAGTACGCGTTCTCGCAGCAGGTTCGCTCGGATCTCGGCCATATTCTTTTCAATAAGCGAAGATTGTGCCGGTGCCGGCGCCGTATCGAGTGGTGGTTTCGTCTGCGGCGGCAAAGCCTCGCCAACCGGCGGAATAGCGAGGTTGTGCGGATCGTCGGGATCGAAAGAAGCGTGCTGTATTAAATCATGCATAGGTAGATTCTAACGCAGTTTCTGTGACAGTAGGATGAAGTTTTGCTACACCGCGCCGATGAGCAGTATCGACATTGCCGCCGGAGCGCAGGCTTTCGGCGACGGCACGCACCCGACGACGGCCGGGGTGCTGGCGGCGCTGGAGGAAATCGACCCGGCGCAGTTTCAGCCCCGCATCGCCTGCGATATGGGGGCGGGATCGGGCATCCTTGCCATGGCGGTTGCCCGGCAGTTTGCCTGCCCGGTCGTGGCGGTGGAGCTGGAGCGCGCGGCGGTACAAACGCTGCGGGAAAATGCCGCGGAAAACGGACTTGGCGACGCCATCACTGCCCTGCATGCTGACGGGTTCGATCACCCCGATATTACCGCGCGTGGCCCGTACGACCTCATGACCATGAATATCCTCGCCGAACCGCTGCTGCGGCTGGCCCGCGAGGCCGAACGGCACATGGCGGCGGAAGGGCTGCTGATTCTTTCCGGCATGTTACGCTGGCAAGAGGAGCAAATTCGCCTTGCCTATCAGTCGCTTGGGCTTGAGCTGGCAGCCCGGGTACAGCTCGGCGACTGGGTAACTCTTTGTTTTCAGAAGCCGGATAATTCCTGACCAGACGCCGCGACCGCATCCGATTTCACGGAACTGTCATACATCGTGCCGGCCCGTTTTGCTAAAGTGTAAGGTGAAATAAACCCTAATCTGACAGGATCATGGCGACACCGCTACTCGATACCAGCACGCAGACCGCCCGCGTTGACCGCCCGGCGGACACGACGACCGTGGCGCCGATTGCCGACGGCGGCGATGTGCTGGTTTCGCGCCCCGATCCGCTGCCGCCCTTGCCGCAGGCGGCACATGGCGATGGCGCTAATCCGCGGGATTTTGTGCAGGCCAATCGCATCCATGTAAAAGATGGCTCGCTGTTTATCGACCCCTATTTGGTGATTCACCGCCGCGAGCTTGACCCTGCCAACGAGGCGCAGCTACGCAAGAAACTGTTACTGACCTACTCGATTACCAACCCGTCCTTCTATGAAACGCCCAAGCGCGAGGCGATTGCGCTGAATCTGGGCCAACTGGTGCCGGTCACGCTGGCCGCCAAACGCTCGGAACTGCTGCAGCGCGTGCAGCAATTCAACCGCGAGGTGGAAGAGGGGGGCGGCGATGCGCTGCTCACCCAGGAAGCGCAGAACAAGCGAGCACCCTTCGGCGCCATTGTGCGCGATACGATCAGCAGCCCCGGCACCGACCCCGTGGGGATCGAAGTGCTGAAAAACGGCCTCGCCATTTACCTGTTGCTGCGCGAAAAACTTACTCAGCAGGGGTATTACGAATCGCTCAGCGATTATGTAACCCGTTTCCACACGCCCGACCAGGTGCTGGGCGACCTCACCGATAATCTTGGTACCACACCGCGCGCCGTGCGCGAAGCGGCGCTCAAAGGCGGCATCGACGGGGTGGGGCAGTTGCTCGGCCTCGATCCGCGCTACGTGGCGGATGTCAAACAGCTGGCCAACCATGCGGCAACGCAGGATTTCGGCTATAACCTGATCGAACACTGGCATCTGGGCCGCCAGCTGCTCGGTGTCGACGCACCGATCGAGCAGAAAATCGCCACCGGGATGGATGCCCGCATCACTGCCAAGATCAATGAATATCGCGGCCGCGTGCGCCACCATTACGAAAACGCCCTGCCCGTGCAGGAGCAGGAGCGCCGGATCGCCGATGCGCTGAACCTGGTCGACCCCGTACAGCGCAAGCTGATGTTCGCCCTGGGTTACGAAATCTGCTACTCGCCGGAAGTCACGGCCGACGACATCGCCTTCCACCGTGGCGTCTACGGGTTGCACCGCAAGGCGGCCAACGATCTGCGCGATATTCGCGGCACCTACCGTATTTATTTCTCGGGCAAAGGCGACCTCGAAGGCTCCATGCGTACGTTAGTCCATGAAGTCGCCCATAATTTATGGCCCGAGCAGTTCAGCGCGCACGACGTTGCCGAGATTGACCGGCTGGCCAATAGCGATCAGGCGCGCTTCGATCAGCTGAACGCCATCCTGCGCGATCCGCAGCAATTCCAGAATCTGGCGCGGCTGCACGAGGCCTATAAAGCTGGCAACGCGAAGGAAAAGCAGGCAGTGCTGGCCAGCGCCAACGAGTTGTTCGCCGCCACTGGCCTGCGCATGGATGGGGTGTTTCCCTATCTCGACGACGCGTATGAACTGCGCCATCTGGTCGCTTACGCGCAGGACACCTTGCAGGTCGAGGGCGACCGCTATAATAAAAGCGGCTACGACTCGCCGCAGGTGCGCTTCCGTGAAGTGATCTCGCGCTTTGCCGAGCTGAAACAGGTGCGGCTACGTGGCACGCCGGAATTGCTGGACTTCATTGCCCCGGGCTTGAATCAAATTTGGGATCGGTACTATATTCCGCATCTTGAGCAGGTTTATGAGCAGGTACAGCGCTCACATGTCTGGCCGACGCATGAAGGGGCGAACCCTTACCAACCGGCCATGCGTGCCGAAACAGCGGTAACGCCGCCCGTGGCAGGCAATGGTAACCTGCCGAACGACCCCAAGCCGCCGCAACCCCCCACCGTGCCCGAGCCCGCGAGCCAGCGCTGCGCCAGCGATACGGGCGTTCCCTCCAGCGAAGTGCTGACCCAAGGCCTGCAGCTGAACGACCGCATCCTCGCCGCTCAGCAGGCGCTAAGCCGGATGGGGGTGCATCCCCATGAGCGATAACGAGCGGCCGCATTTTCTGCGCATGCGGGATCTCTACAAGGAACAGGGAAAATTGCAGCTGCTGGCGCTTCATGGCTTGGCCGAACCGAAGGCAGTGCAGGGCATCGACGAGAAGCTTGCCGCCCTTCGCGCGGAGATGGATGCGGCTGGGTTTACCATGGATATTGACGACCCCGTACAGGATTGGGCGAAGGGCCGTGCCTTTGCGCAAAAAATCATCGACGAGCGCAACCGCGTGATAGAAGCGCAGGAAGGCAAGATGGGCGCGGGGATTTAACGCGTTCAGATTTTCATCGGCATGATGATGAGGTTCTGCCCTTTACTATGCAGCTTTTTCTGCAGCATGTAGGAAAGCTGGTTGTGCAACAGTTGGTGTAGCACCGTTTCGTTATCGAAAATCAGCTTGGTCGAGAAAAACACTGAACGCGGGAAATCGGCGGAAATCCGCTCGGTCAGTCGGTTCACGGTATCGACCACATCGGTGCCGTAATCGTGGTAGTAGGTGGCGGGCAGCGAGCGGTTGGTACAGAAATCGACGTAATGTTTCAGCATCGATTTAGTGTCGCGGCGAAGTTTATGCCAGCGCGTTTCATCGGTGAATTCCTCGGTATCGATTTCACCCACCGAGGCAAAGACGAAATTCTTGAACACCCCCGGAAACAGACGCTGCACCCAAAGAAACGTATGCATGCCGGTCGCGGCGTCGTCGCCGACCAGGAACACAGCGGTCGATTCGCGTGGGTCCATGCGCGGTTTTTCGGTCGGCGCTTTTTTCGGCGCCACCAGCATGGCGGCGCTTAAATCTTCCTCGATCTCTTTCAGCCGCGCATGCACGGTATCGTAATGTTTGCGGATTTTCAGGCATATGAAAATGACGCAACCCGTGATCAGCATCGTTTTCCACGCGCCGTAAGAGAATTTCTCAACCAGGGTAATGGTGAAAATACTTGCGCAGACCAGACAAGCCGCCGCCACAATGCCCAGCCGATGCCATACTTTCGGATTGCGCCGCTCGCTCCAGCGATGCTTGGTGATGCTCGCCAGCGTCAGCGTAAAGGTCAGGAATACGTTCACGGAATACAGAATGACCAGCACATGCACCACCCCTCCGGTTATCAGCAGCACACCGATGGCGCCGCCGCCCATCAGCAGCACGCCGTTCTTGGTGACAAGCCGGTTGGAGAGCGCCGAGAACATATGCGGCATCCAGCGGTCGACCGCGAGGGCGGCCAGAATATTGGGCCCGGCGATAAAGCCAGTGTTGGCGGCGGTCAGCAGCAGGCCGGCGGCCAGCAGCAGCGAAAGACCGACAAACTGCGACGAAAAATTCCACCCACCGATCGACCAATTGGCGGTGATGAGCTTAAAGGCGGTGGCGTTAAGCGTTTCGCCTTCGACGTGCTGCACATCCCACAACAGGTAAAGCAGGATGATGCCGCCCGCGGTAAAGGCGAGTGAAAAGGCAATGGCCCACATGGTGGCTTTGCCGGTTTTCACCCGCGGTTCCGCAAAGCTGCGCATAGAGCTGGCGACCGATTCGATCCCGGTATAGGTGCCGCCGCCCAGCGAGAAAGCGCGGAAGAACAGGGCCATCACCGCGAACCAGCCGACGGTCGCGGCCATTTCATCCGTATCCTGCACGGCAGCAGGAAAAATATCGACCAGCCCCTCCGAATGGCTGACAATACCGATAATGATGAGCACGGCATGCGTGGCGATGAAGCCAAGGAAAATCGGGATCAGGATGCGGATGGATTCTTTCATCCCACGCAGGTTCATATAGCCCAGAAGCATCACCAGCAGGCAGGCGATAGCGAGTTTGTAGCCGTGCCATTCCAGCGGAATCATCGAAAATAGCGCATCGACACTCGCGGCGATGGAAATGGCGATGGTGAGCACATAATCGATTATCAACGCACCGCCCGCCACCAGCCCCACTTTCGGGCCCATCAGGGTGCTGGTGACACGGTATCCGCCGCCGCCATTGGGGAAGAGCTCAATGATCTGGGTGTAGGCGGCCGCCAGCAGGAACACTGTGACGGCCGTGGCGATGGCAAGGAAAATGGCCATCTGCGTATGCGTGCCCAGCGCGAGGAATGCCTGTTCCGGACCGTAGTTTGCCGAGGAAATCGCATCCGCGCCGATGCCGACCCAGGCGAAAAACGTGACCAGCGCAAGACTGTGCCGCGTCTCGGAACGAAACGGATCAAGTGGTTTACCAAGCAGAAACTGCTTGAGACGGGATAGGTTCATCGCGCCCTCTTCATGCGGCCAACGCTAACAGAACGTTCCCGGAATGCTGCGATTCAAAACGAATGGTCGCCGCAATAGCTCCGTTCCTGGGGCGATGCAACAAAAATGCGACAGGCTGGCGCTTCGTCGCCACAGGCGCTAAGAAAAATCCATGCAGCATCATCCGAGCGCGTTTGTTCCCTTGCCCGAGCTTGCCATCGACGCGGCAGGCACCGTGCGTTCCACGGGGTTCGACGATATCTATTTCGCCCCCGAGCAGGGCGCAGCGGAAACGCGCCATGTGTTCCTCGGAGGGAATGGCCTGCCGGCCCGTTGGCAGGCGCAGTCGCAGTTTATCATCGCCGAGCTGGGCTTTGGCACCGGGCAGAATTTCCTTACCACCTGGCAGGATTTTTTGCGCAGCACGCCGCCCACGCACCATTTGCATTATATCAGTGTTGAGCAATTTCCGCTAACGGCGCAGCAGATGCAGCATCTCTGGGGCACCGCTTTTCCCGCCTTTTGCGCTTCCTACCCGCTGCGTCTTCCCGGCTGGCACCGTGTGGTGCTGGAGCGCTGCACGCTGACACTGGGCATCGGCGATGCCGCCCACCTGCTTGCCGACGCTAAAGTCGCCGCCGATGCCTGGTATCTCGACGGGTTTGCCCCGGCGAAGAACGACAGGATGTGGAGCGAATCGTTGATGGCGGAAGTGGCGCGCCTGACCGCGCCGGGCGGTACGGTTGCAACCTTCACCGCTGCCGGTGCCGTGAAACGCGGTCTGGCCGCGGCAGGCTTCGCCGTGGATAAGGTGGCGGGCTTCGGCCGCAAACGCGATATGCTGGTCGGACGGTTGGCGGGCGCAGCACACGACGGGGGGGCAAGCCCCCCTTCAGGGAATCCTGCGATAAAACCCTGCGTAGCCCTCGGGGCGAGCCGCGAAGCGGCAGGGGTCAGCGCGCAGCGCGAAGGGGGGGCAAGCCCCCCTTCTACTAAAAACCTCCTCATCATCGGCGCCGGTATTGCCGGGGCCACGCTGGCGCGCCAGCTGGCCGAAAGCGGAGGTGAGGTTACGGTACTGGAGGCGGGCGATGTGGCGGGGAATGCCTCGGGCAACCCGGCAGCGGTCCTCTACCCACAATTTTCACGGTATTACATGGATGCCGCCGCCTGGCATTTCACCGGCTATAGCTGGATGCGGCGATGCGTGCGACGCTGGCAGGAACATGGCCTGCTGTTTGGCGAAGCGCAAATCGGCATGCTGCGCCTGCCGCGCGATCAGCAGCCGCCGGTGGCGCGGCTGGCCGATTTCGGCATCGACCCGGCGATTGCCCGCGCCGTGGGCCCCGATGAAGCCAGCATGCTGGCCGGGATGCCGATAGCGCACGAGGCGATCTGGTTGCCCAGCGGCGGTTGGATCGTGCCGGGCGAACTTTGCGCCGCTCTGCTGCGCCATCCGAAAATTGTACTGCATACCCACCGCAAGGTGCATGCGTTGCGCCGCGATGGGCAGGCATGGATCGCCAGCACGGCCGATGGTGAATTTCGCGCCACGCATGTTTGCCTCGCGGCGGCGCAGGAAAGCCTGGCCCTGCTGCCGGGGCACCGCCTGCCGATGGGTATGTCTGCCGGGCAAGTGACCACCCTTCCGGCAAGCGCCGCGGGTAGCCCGCTCCGCTGCATCATCAGCCATCAGGGGTATATCGTGCCGCAGGGCGAACGCTATGTGATCGGCGCGACGTACGACCGTGCGGATTGGAGTGGCGCGGTCACGGCGGCCAATCACCGCACCAACCTTGCCCACGCAGAGGCCGCCCTGCCGGGTTGGCTGGGCGACGTGCCGCTTGCACAATGTACCGGCCGCACCAGCCTGCGCGCCAGCACGCCCGATCGCCTGCCCTATGTCGGCGCGGTGGATGACGGATTGTATGTCAGTATCGGCCATGGCTCGCGCGGCATGATCTCAGCCCCGCTGGCGGCGGAAGTGATTGCCTCACAGATACTGGGAACGATGGTGCCACTTAGCCGCCGTCTGCAGCGTGCCGTTGACCCGCTACGCCGCGCGGGGGGCTGAATCCACATCGAGCCACTGGGTGGCGGCGAATCCTTCGCGGGCGAATAATGCTGCATAGCGGTCGACTTCCGGTGCGCCGGTGACGTAGGCGAACGGTTCCATCGGCACATGCGGCAAGGCCAGCGCGCGGCGCGCAATCGCCTCCGACGAATCAACCCATCGTACCGGCCAGGGCGCGGCCTGTGCGAGCTGTGCCTGCACCAGCGGGTAATGGGTGCAGCCAAGCACAATGGTATCGGTGCGGCCCTGCGCATCGTCGTGAAAGGCGGGGGCAAGTTCCTGCCTCCAGGCGGTATCATCCACCGGCTCGCCAAGCAGCGCATATTCGGCGTAGCGCGCCAGTTCGGGTGCACCATAACAATCGACCGTGCAATCGGCCGCAAACTCCGCGATCAGTTGCTGGCTGTAAGAACTGCGCGCCGTGTTCGGTGTCGCTAGCAGCGTGAAACGACGGCTACGCGATTCGGCCGCCGCCACCTTGATGGCCGGGACTGTCCCGACAAACTCGTAAGACGGGAAACGCTGCCGCAAATCGGCCAGCGCCAGGGTAGACAGGGTATTGCAGGCAAGCACGACCGTGCTGAGCGGTACACGCGGTGCCAAGGCCGTCACCAGTTTCGTCGCCCGTGCGGCAATTTCATCGGCCGGGCGGCTGCCATACGGGAAGGCGGCCGTATCGGCAAGATAGGCAACCGCCAGGCCGGGGGCCAGACGCCGCAAGGCACGCACCACGGCGAGGCCGCCAATTCCCGAGTCGATGATTATCATTTATCTAAAACTCAACATGAAACCTCGTTGGCTTAAAACGATTCTGTGGTATAGTCCACTCCAACACTACTGCATGAGTTTTTCCGTGGCCGACGAGCGCGCATTTTTTAGCCCGTATACGCTACCCTCGCCGTACTGGATTATCCTGGAAGGGGCGGACGCGGCAGCGGCGACGCGCTATGGCGCGACCCAGCTGCACCATAAAGCCGAGCTGTTCGGCCTAGCTGCCGGCCCGGAATGGACAGTGCCCTGGGCACAGCTGGCCGAAGAATTCCTGCCCGCACCCGCTGAAGCGCATTTGCGCGCCGCCATCATCGCCGCCGAGGAAGCGCCGAGCCTACAGGAAATCGAGTTGTCGCTGCGCCCTGCCGGGCAGATCGATGCTATCGCCCAGCATTTATGGTTGGCCCAAGCGGTGGGTGAGAACGGGCTGCTTTGCTACATGCAGCGCGTGCTCGACCGTCGCGGCAAGCAGGTCGGGTTTGAAGCCTTCGCCCGGCTGGATGGGGCGGATGGCGCCATTATCGGCGGCGGCGCGATCATGCAGGCGGCGCAGACGCTGCATATGGAATACCAGATCGACCGATTGATGCACCGGCAGGCGATTGAATGTTTCGTCGCCGGCGACCTCGACGGGGTGCTGTTCATCAACTTCCTCACCGGCTTCATTCACCGGCCGGAAGTCTATCTCGATGGGTTAAGTCAGGCGGTGGAGCGTCATCATCTCCTGCCCCGCAGCATTGCGCTCGATGTGCCGCTGATCGATTACGCCAAGGATATGGCGAAACTGAAATCCATCGCCCGCTATTGCCACGCGCGCGGCTTCGCCCTGTCGCTCGATGACGTGATGAGCCCCGACGGGCTAGCCGGGTTGCTACAGGAAATTCGCCCCGCTTTTGTGAAGCTCGATGCGAAGCTGGCCGTCGCCATGCTCGACGATAAAAAACAGGGCGCGGTGCTTGAGATTATCCGGCTGGCGCATCAGGCGGGCGCTTCGGTGCTGGCCGAAGGGGTGGAAAGCGCCGCACTCCATCAGGCGTATCTCGCCGCCGAGGTCGATATGTTCCAGGGCTACCTGTTTGGTGCGCCGGAACGCTGCCCGCCGCAACCCGCGCAAAAAGCAGGCTAGCGACGGTAGGGGTGCATTGGTTAAGGAGCGTTAACCGCGTTTCCTAAAATTTTCTTTAGATTTCATTTAATTAATCGATAAATCCCGCGCAAAATAAGCTGCATTTGCTGCCGAATTGTGCTACATCTTCACACTCTTATGCAAAAACGTTCGCTGATAGTGCTGGTGGTTGGAGTCGTGATCGCATTGATGACGGCGATGACGCTCAGCAAGCGAATGGGAGAGCGTAACGATGGCCCCGCCGCCATGCAGATACTGGTCGCCAGCGCCGATATTCCCGCCGGCACCTTTGTGCGCGCCGGCTATCATCTCGCCTTCACGGAGTGGCCGGAATCGAACGTCAGCGACAGCATGCTGACCAGCCGCGAGGTCAAACCCGAGGATTTCGACGGCGCCGTGGCGCGCCGCGCTATCACCAAGGGCGAGCCCATTACCCATCATCTGCTGGTGAAATCCAATGAAGGCGGGTTTATGTCGGCGGTGCTGGAGCCGGGCAAACGCGCCGTGTCGATCGCGGTCGACTCCACGACCGGCAATGCCGGATTCATTTTCCCCGGCGACCGGGTCGACCTTATTCTCACCCACCGGGTCGACCATAACCGGCAGGAAGTGCGCGCCAGCGAAACCTTCATCGAGGATGTGCGCGTGCTCGCCGTCGACCAGATGCTGAGTAACCCCGACAACAAAGCCGTGCTGGCTAAAACCGTAACGCTGGAGGTGATGCCGCGTCAGGCGGAGGAAATTAACGNNACGGAAACGGTCGATACCCCCGCCGCGGGCGATCTCTCGATCGACGATCTTCTGCGCGATAACGCAGTGGTGGCAGATGACGATACCCGCCATGTGACGCGTGATACCGATGTCAGCCGGGTGATATCGCCCGGCGGTATCGCCGGCATGCGGGTGCGGGTGATTCGCGGCAATACGCAGGAAGAAATTCAGTTCAGCCCCAGCGGTGCGCGTGCGTCGCAAGGCCAGGGCGGTGCGGAGGTATACCATGTCGAATAACCGCCGCGTGCTTGCCTGCCTCAGTGCCCTGTTGCTGGCGGTGAGCCCCAGCCTCGGTGTCGCACAATCGATGGATTTTTACGACACACTCGCCGCCGCCGCCAATGATGGCGGCCCGGTCATCCGGGTGGAAGTGAACAAGGGCAAACCGATTACGCTGCCCAGCCCCGCCGCTTCGATCGTGATTGCCAATCCCGACATTGCCGATGTGCAGGTCGTGTCGCCGCGTATGCTGTTCATTAACGGGATTGGGGCAGGCGAAACCAGCCTGATCGCGGTCGATGCCAACGACCAGTTGATCATGCAGGCGACGGTCAGCGTCACCCACAATCTCAGCCGCTTCGCGCGCGCCGTGAAGGATATCGCGCCGGAGGCCGAAATCGTCTCGAGCAGCGCCGACAACGCGATCATTTTGAAAGGCCGGGTCGATTCGCCGGTGATGGCCGAGAAGCTGCAACGCCTCGCTACGGGCTTCCTTCAGAATGAAGGGCAAAGTGTGGTGAACCTGCTTGACACATCCGGCTCCGACCAGGTGATGCTGAAAGTGCGCGTGGTGGAAGTGGCGCGCAGCGAACTCAAGCGTTTCGGCATCAATTGGGAGAGCGTGCTCAATACCGGCAATTTCGTGTTCGGGCTGGGGCAGGGGCGCGACTTTATCGGCACCGCAGGCGATACTGGCGGCACCACCTATAACCGCAACACCACCGACGGTGATAACAGCTTTTTCATCAGCAATCGGACGGGCAGCCGCAACATCAATGCCGTGATCGACGCGCTGGAGGATGACGGGCTGGTCACCGTGTTGGCGGAGCCGAACCTGACCACGCGCTCGGGCATGGAAGCGAGCTTCCTCGCGGGCGGCGAGATTCCGATTCCCGTACCGGGCCAGGATGGCACGGTTACCATCGAATACCGCGAATTCGGCGTCAGCCTGCAATTCACGCCGATTGTACTGAGCCGCAGCAAAATTTCGCTCAGCGTATTGCCCGAAGTGAGCGCATTGTCGGATGCGAACGCCATTGTCGGCGGCGATTTCGGCACTATTCCCTCCATCACCACTCGCCGTGCGTCGACCACGGTCGATCTTGGCTCGGGGCAGACTTTCGCTATCGCCGGGCTGCTGCGTAACGACCAGTCAAACCAGATTTCCAAATTCCCCTTCCTGGGCGATGTGCCGGTGCTCGGCATGCTGTTTCGCTCCAGCGAATACCAGAATAACCAGACCGAACTGGTGATTTTAGTCACGCCCTATATCGTCAAGCCGGTCGATGACCCGACCTTGCTGGCCACGCCCCTCGACGGCTATAGCCCGGCAAGCGATTTCGAGCGGATTCTGCTCGGTCGCCTGACCGCCGCCGGCGAGCGCTACCCCGATTCGGCACACCAAACGACGCAAACCCCGGCTACCCTGTTCGATGGGGTGGGCGGCCAGGCCGGCTTCCTGATGCGGTAGAGGTAACGATGAAACACGCATATCTCATCCCAACGATACTCGCGCTGCTCACCGCCTGCGACGATTACGTGCCGCGCGACAAAACCGTGCAATATGACCCGGCCGAACAGCGGCTCGTATATCCGCATCCCTGCCCCGACTGGAGCCATAACCCGGTGGTGAATTACGATAACTCGCTGCACAGCAATTACGGCTGTGCCGTGAATACCAACCTGGCCGTGCAGCTGGAAGACCCGCGCGACCTGCATCGCGGCAGCGGCGATGCCGGGCCGGACGCTGAAATCACCACCCATGTCATCACCCGTTACCGCGCCGGGGAGATTCCCGCGCCGCTTGAGCCGCAACAGGATATTGAGGAGTAATGACCGGTACCGCCCTTAGCACCACCCAGCTACTTGCCTTCGTAACGGATCGCGCCAGCGCCGACGCCGTTCGGGCGCTGCTGGCCGAGCGCGGGCTTGATGGAAGGGTGGAGCAGGGCGACGCCGCCACTGCCGCAGCGTACCTGGGCACGCATCCGTCGCCGCAGCTGCTGGTGGTCGAAGTGCCTTCGGCCGAGGCCGCCCCCGCCTTGCTCGACGCGCTGGCCGATGTGGTGCACCCGGCCTGTAAAGTCATCGTCACCGGCGCGATCGATACGCTGAGTTTTTACCAATGGCTGCTATCGCTTGGTATTCACGATTACCTGCTGGCGCCGTTTACTCCGCAACAGCTGCAGGCGGCGATGGAAAAGGGCGGCAAGCCCGCCACGGATATTGGTGCAACGCCCGCGGTAAAAAAACTGATCGGCGTGATCGGCGCGCGCGGCGGAGTGGGCACCAGCACCATCGCAACCAATCTGGCGGCGCTCTTCGCGCGCGATCAGCATCTGCCAACCGGACTGGTCGATCTCGACCCGCATTTCGGCTCCGTTGCGCTTGGGCTCGATCTCGAGCCCGGACGCGGCCTGCGCGATGCGCTGGAAAAACCCGACCGGGTGGATGGTTTATTTCTCGACCGGGTGATGATCCGCCCGTTTTCGGGTCTGGCCATTTTAAGCGCCGAAGAGCCACTGCACGAAGCCATTACCATTCAACCCAATGCCGGCGAAATGCTGTTTGCCGCGTTGGCCGAGAAATACGCCCTGCTGGTGGCCGATCTGCCGCGGCAGATGAATCCGCTTACCCGCTATGTGCTTGCCCATGCAGACCGGGTGGTGCTCGTCGCCGAGCCGCATCTGATCGATGTGCGCGATGCGCTCCGCCTGAAGGATTATGTCGTCGAGCAGTTAAAACGCCCGGCGCCGCTGCTGGTGCTCAACCGTACCGGCCTTAGCCCTAAACAGGAATTACCAGCGCGCGATATCGCCAAACATTATGGCGCCGCACCGGTGGCCGAACTGAAATTCCTGCCCGAGGCATACGATGCCGCTACCAATGGCGAATTGCTGGTCGACCAGCCGAAACTGCAACCGTTCCTGAGCCCATTGCGTGCCCTGGCGGTAGAGCTAAGCGGGGTAGAGCCGGATACAGCCGAGGCTGGCGGCTCGCTGCCCGCCAAGCTTTTCAAGGGGCGCTGACATGTTCGGCCGCCGCCAGGATGGTTCCGCCCCGGCCCCGGCAGTGACGCCGCCCGCTGCGCCGATGGCGGTGGCGTCGACCGACCGGCTGCAAATGCCTGATCTCGACGAAACGGGCGCAGCTGGCCATGCCAAACCCGATCCGCTGACCAAAACCAAAGAGCAGATTTATAGCAGGCTGATGGAGCAGATCGACCTGCAAACGGCGGCGCGCCTTCCGGAGGCCGAACTGAAACGCCAGATCATCGAGATGATCGGCGAGATCGTGATGGAGCAAAAACTCGCCATCAACCAGCTGGAACAGCAGCTCCTCGCCAGCCAGATCGTCGACGATATGATCGGGCTGGGACCGCTCGAGCCCTTGCTGGCCGATGAGGCCATCACCGATATTATGGTCAACGGGCCGGAGCAGATTTACATCGAGCGCAAGGGTAAACTCGAACTCACCGGCATTCGTTTCCGTGACAATGAACATGTGATGAATATTGCGCAACGTATCGTCACGGCGGTCGGCCGCCGGGTCGATGAAACCAGCCCCATCTGCGACGCGCGGCTGAAAGACGGCAGCCGGGTGAACGTGATCGCCACGCCGCTATCGCTCAAAGGCTGCAGCATTTCCATCCGCAAATTCGCCAAGAAAAAAATCACCCTCGATATAATGGCGGCGCAAAATAACATCTCGGACCCGCTGTGCAAGCTGCTGAAAATCGCCGGTGCGGTGCGGCTGAATGTCATTATCTCGGGCGGCACGGGCTCGGGCAAAACCACGTTGCTCAACGCGCTTTCCCGCATGATCGACCACGGCGAGCGGGTGGTGACGATCGAGGACGCCGCCGAGCTGCAACTGCAACAGCCGCATGTGGTGCCGCTCGAAACCCGCCCCGCCAACCTGGAGGGCGAAGGCGAAATCACCATGCGCGACCTGGTGAAAAACGCCCTGCGGATGCGCCCCGACCGCATCATTCTCGGCGAGGTGCGCGGGGGCGAGGCGATGGATTTGCTGCAGGCGATGAATACCGGCCATGATGGCTCGATGGGTACGCTGCACGCCAACAATCCGCGCGAGGCGCTGACCCGGTTAGAGAATATGGTGAATATGGCGGGCATGAAACTGCCCAGCCACGCGATTCGCCACCAGATATCGAGCGCCGTGCAACTGATCGTGCAGATCCAGCGCATGCGCGACGGGATTCGTCGCGTCACGCATGTGACCGAAGTGGTCGGCATGGAAGGCGATGTTATCATCACGCAGGATCTGTTCACCTACCAGTTCCAGGGTGAGGACGAAAACGGTCGCCTGATCGGTGAATTCAAAGCCACCGGCCTGCGACCCAATTTCGCGCGGCAGGCTGCCTATTTCGGACTCGATAAAGCGCTGATGGAGCTGGTGTAATGCGCCTGCTTGCCATGCCCGAATTCTGGCTGGGGCTGGGGCTGGTAACCCTGCTGGTCGTGTGGTTGAGCGATGGCGGTGCGGCCAAAAAACGTAAGGCGCGGCTGGCCCGCGTAACGCGTCGCGGCCCCGTGGCTGCCGCCGCTGAAGCCGGCTCGCTGCGCCGCCGTAATCTGGCGCAGGAGGGCGCACTGGCGCAAACACTCTCCACCATTCGGCCGCTCGAGAAATTGCGCGCACGGCTGGAAATGGCGGGCCTTAGCCTGAGCCCGCAGCGGTTACTGCGCTATGTCGGTGGCATTTTCTTCGGTACCGTGCTGCTCCTGATGCTGCTCGGCAAACCGTTGCTGCTGGCGCTGCTGCTGGGCGGAGTACTGGGCTTCGGCCTGCCGCATCTTTATATTCGCCGCCGCCTGCGCCGCCGCCAATTGCAGTTTCTGAAACTCTTCCCCGAAGCCATCGAGCTAATGGTGCGCGGCCTGCGCGCCGGGCTGCCCATCGGCGAATCGTTTCAAACCGTATCGCGCGAATTACCGCCGCCCATGGGCGACACCTTTGCCACCATCAGCCAGCAAACCGCGCTTGGCGTACCGATGGAAAAAGCACTGGCGGAAGCCGCCGCGAAAATCGATCTCACCGAGTTCAACTTCTTTGTCACCACCATCATTTTGCAGCGTGAAACCGGCGGCAACCTTGGAGAAATTCTTAGCAACCTGGCCGATATGCTGCGTCAGCGGCAAATGATGAAACTGAAAATCGGTGCACTTTCTTCCGAGGCCCGGGCTTCTGCCTATATTGTCGGTGCGTTACCGTTCGTCGTGTTCATGATGCTGAGCATTATTTCGCCGCAATATCTGGAGCCGCTATACAATGATTTCCGTGGAAACATCTCGCTCGCCGTGGCGGCAGGCATGATGTTCGGCGGCGGCTTCATCATGAAACGCATGACCATGCTGGAGATATAAGATGAACAAGGGGCAGCCATTACAGCTCGACGCGTTGCTGCCCTTCGGCCTCACGGCCGATGGGCTGCTGGTTCTCGGCGCCGCATTGGGCATGTTCCTCATCATCTGGGCGGTCGGAAACATCTTCCTCGAACGCGACCGCTTTACCCCGCGCCTCAAAGCAATTCAGGAGCGCCGCGCCGAATTGAAAGGCGAACTGGTGGCCGCCCGCCGCCGCAAAAAAATGGGCAATGCCGACACCATGACGCTGATGCGCCAGATCGTGCAGCAACTAAAATTGCTGCAGCAGCACCAGGTCGACACCCTGCAGCAAAAGCTGACCCAGGCGGGCTACCGCAGCAAGGATGCAATTATCGTGTTCGCCTTTGCCAAGCTAGTAATGCCGTTTGTCGGGCTGGGGCTCGGCATCTTCCTCTCGGGGATTAACTGGCAACACCCGTTCAGCACTGACGAAGCCACCGGTTGGCTGATCCTTCTCGGGCTCGGATATTTTGGCGCCCGGTTACCGGAAATTATTGTCGCCAACGCACGCCAGAAACGCCAGCACGCGATCCGCAAGGCGCTGCCCGATGCACTCGATCTGATGATGATCTGCGCCGAGGCGGGCCTGTCGCTGGCCGCCGCGCTCGACCGTGTCGCGCATGAGCTGCAACGGATGAGTCCCGAGCTGGCCGAGGAATTCAGCCTCACTTCGGTGGAGCTCGGCTTCCTGCCCGACCGCGCCGTGGCCCTGCGTCACCTGGCCGAGCGGGTGGATATGAAAGAGATGCGCGGCATGGTAAACGTGATCGCCCAGACCGAAAAATACGGCACGCCGATCGCCCAGGCGTTGCGCACGCTGGCCAAGGAATTCCGCACCGAGCGCATGCTACGTGCCGAGCAAAAAGCCGCGCGCCTGCCTGCGTTGATGACGGTGCCGATGATCGTGTTCATCCTGCCAACGTTATTCATTATCGTGATGGCCCCGGCCATTATCGGCGTGATGGATACGATGTAGGGTGCCAGGGTGGAGCGCCTATGCGGCGCTGATAGCGTGGTCGCGCCAATCGCCGATGGCGGCGATGTTGGCCTCGACCAGGGCGCGTTCGTTTTCGTTGATGGCGCGCTGCACGCGCTTGACCACTGCTTCCATCCAGTCCCATCCGGCGAGACGGGCCTGCAAGGCGCGCAGCATCAGTTCGTTGAGCGGCGAATTCAGCAATTCGCGGTAACCGCACGCGTAGGTGTCGGCTGCACGCTCCACGGCGCGCAACCGGTCTTCCAGGGCGGGGAAACTTTCATCGAGCGCGGTGAGTAGCATTTCGGCCTCGATGCGCAGCATGGTGGCGAGGTCGCCATGCTGGTACGCGACGTTCAGCGCCTGCATGAGGCTAGCGCGGTCGCCGTTGCCCTCGACCATCATGGCGCGGTCGGGGTGGATTTCTTTGGCCAACTGGCGGTAGCGGGTTTTAAGCTCGGCGCTACGCTGGCTTTTCATATCGCGCTGGGCGGCCACGTCCTGCAACGTGCCGGGCGAGGCTTCCTGCGGTGCTGCGGCATGGAGCAATTGCGATTCCAGCAGGCTCAACCGCTCGACATAGTCGCCGACATGGCGGTAATAGCGCTCGGCAAAATCGCTCAGTTCGGCTTCGAGTTGTAACATGCGGCGTGCTTCGCGCTCTAACCGTTCGAGGGTTTTTTTGATGCGCACGCGCCAGTACATATCCTGCTGACGGACGGCGCGCTCTTCCAAAGGCGAGGAGAAGCGTTGGGATGTCGAGTAATGAAGCCGCGCCGCCATAGCTACCATTAGTGGTGTTATGGGGCGATCCTATACTAGATATAGTAGGAATCAGCAAGATAAATTGCCGGGATGTGGATGATAGCGCGCGCGCTAAAGCACCCGGCTTTCGGGGAAGATAATGCGCACGGTCGTGCCTTCGCCGACCACCGAAGTTAGCTGTAATTTACCGCCATGCAGCTCGGCGAACATTTTGCATAAAGGCAGGCCCAGGCCGGTTCCCTCATGACTCTGGCTGCGATGCACCTGACCGAACACGGCCAGCGCGGTCGGAATATCTTCCTCGGCGATGCCGATGCCGCTATCGCGCACTACCAGATGCAGCTGGCGATGATGGTCGAGCTTGCTCGAGATGGTGACAGTGCCTTGCGTGGGGGTGAATTTGATAGCGTTCGACATCAGGTTCAGCAGAATCTGGCGAACCTTACGCTTGTCGGCCAGTAAATGCGGCAACGCATCGTCCACCTCGATATGCAACGCGATATGCTTGGTTTTCGCCCGTTCGGCAACGATGCGCGCGCATTCCTCGATGGCGCGTTTGAGGTCGATCTCTTCTTCCTGCAATTCGAGCTTACCTGCCTCGCCTTTGGAGAATTCGAGAATATCGGAGATCAGCTGCAGCAGATGGGTGCCGCATAAATTGATGTCCTGCACGCGCTCTTTTTGTTTGTCGTTGAGCGCGCCGAAATAGCCCGCCCCGAGCATTTCCGAAAAGCCGATCACGGCGTTGAGCGGGGTGCGTAGCTCGTGCGACATGTTGGCCAGAAACTCCGACTTCGCCTGGCTGGCAAGGATCGCCGCAGATTCGGATTCCTCCACCCGGTGGATCTGCTTGGCCATGGTCAGCGCGAAGAACGACAGCACCGAGCCGAAAATAGTGAAGATGGCGAGAAAGGAGATATCCTTGAGTCGCGCCGTGCGCCAGCTGGCGAGGAAATCCTCCTCGTCGATGACGATCGCGGTAATCACCGGCAGGTTGCGCAAACGGATATAGGAATAGATTTTGATCGCTGCGCCGAAGGTTTGTGTGTCAGTAAGAACATTATAATTTTTCTGGCGCTCATTGGCCTGGTCGCCGATGAAATCCAGCACCACGTCGTGGCTGGTCGTATCGTCCGGCCCGGCATAAAGCACTTCGCCGCTATCGAGCATCAGCGCCATGAAACGCTCGGTGCCGAAATCGATCGAGGTAAAGAAGTCGCTGAAGAATTTGGGATCGAGCGCCGCGATCACCACCCCGCCGAACGAGCCGTCGAGCTTGTTCAGCCGGCGGCTCATCACGATCAACTGCGGATGATTGGCGGCGTTGGTGCGTTTCTGACCGAGGTAATAGTTGCGCTCGGTTTCCTCTTTCATGGCGGTGAAGGCGGGGTCATCGCGCAGCGAATCGTTATAATTGTACCATTGATCGTAGCCCGGTTTGTTCGCGGCCACTTCGATCACGCCGCGGTCATTCACCAGCATCATGGCAGCGATTTGCGGGGTTTCTTCTACCCACATCTTGAAGTTATTCTCGATATCGCGGGGCAAATTACCGCCAAAAAGCATGTTGAAATACTGACGTTCGACGGCCCGGCGCAGGGTAAGATCGACGGCTAGGAAGGTAAGTTCCACCTGGTCGGAGAGAATCTGAGTAAGTCGGGTGGCGTTTGCCTTGCCTTCCTCGACCGCATTTTCGTAGGCCTTGCTGGCCTGGTAAGCGACGAATACGCAAAACAATAGCATGATGAGCGCCGAGAAGGCGATCAGCGTCTTGGCCTTGGGGCTGCGTGTTCGGCCGATTTCCGGCCTGGACGCAGCATTGGGCCGCTCTGTGGCGAGGTCGTGCATATGTTTTTCCAGTTCCGTCACCCTGCCAGCAACGGGTTAAGGAAACGCTAAGAATGTCTTGAGGTTCCGTTAGGATAGCGGTTTTCGATAGTTTTTTCTTATTTTTCCGCTAATTTTGGCCGCTATGGTTACGCGCATCCATACCGTGGCATTCCAAGGGATCGACACCTTGCCGGTCGAGGTACAGGTGCATCTGGGCGCGGGCCTGCCAGCGTTCACCATTGTCGGCCTGCCCGATAACACGGTGCGCGAATCGCGCGAGCGGGTGCGAGCCGCCCTGCAATCGATGGGGATTTTACTGCCACCGAAAAAAATCCTGGTCAATTTATCGCCAGCCGATGTGGCGAAGGAGGGCTCGCATTTCGACGTGCCCATCGCCCTGGGCCTGCTGGTGGGGCTTGGGTTCCTGCCCGCCGACGCGGTGGAGAAATTCGTCGCGCTCGGTGAGCTGGCGCTCGACGGGCAGTTACAGCCCGTCGCCGGCGTGCTGCCTGCGGCGCTGGCGGCGCTGGAAAATGGCCGCGGATTGATCTGCCCCGAGGGCAATGGCGCCGAAGCTGCTTTCGCCGGGGAGGGGCTTGATATCCTGGCCCCATCCTCGCTGCTTGGGCTGGTAAACCATGCCAAAGGCCAGCAAATGCTGAGCCGTCCGACGGCGCGGATGCAGGCCAGAACCCGCCCCGGGCCCGACATGGCCGAAGTGCGCGGCCAGGCCATGGCCAAGCGGGCCCTCGAAATTGCTGCGGCTGGTGGGCATAACCTGCTGATGCTGGGGCCACCCGGCTCGGGCAAATCGATGCTGGCGGCATGTTTGCCGGGCATCCTGCCGCCGATGGCGCCGGAAGAAATGCTCGAAACCAATCTTATCGCCTCGGTGGCGGGTAAATTGCTGCGCGAGGAATTCGCCGCCACCCGGCCATTCCGCGACCCACACCATTCCAGCTCGATGCCCGCCATGGTGGGTGGAGGACGCCGCGCCGTGCCGGGCGAGATTTCGCTGGCGCA
>DITH01000092.1:0-894 GCA_002422745.1 Alphaproteobacteria bacterium UBA6189 | reverse complement strand
TTCAGCTGATCGCCGCCATGAACCCATGCAAATGCGGGTATCTCGACGACGCGTCGCGCGCCTGCAGCAAAGCCCCGCGCTGCGCCAGCGATTACCAAAGCAAAATTTCCGGCCCGCTGCTCGACCGGATCGATCTGCATGTCGATGTGCCAGCAGTCGATACCTTCGCCATGCTGGCTCCGGCGGAAGGCGAGCCAAGCGCTGCCGTTGCCGCCCGGGTAGCGCAGGCACGCGACCGCCAGCGGGCGCGCTTTGCCGCCATGGGCCTTGCTGCCCGCACCAATGCCGAAGTGAGCGGTGATGCGTTACAGCAGCTGGTGCCGCTGGCTGCCAGTGAACGTGCATTGCTGGAGGAGGCGCACCAGCGCTTGCAGCTTTCCATGCGGGGGCTGACACGGGTACTGCGCGTGGCGCGCACGGTGGCTGACCTGGCTGGCGAGGAGATGGTCGGCCGCACCCACCTGGCCGAGGCGCTTTCCTACCGCGCGCGGACACAGGGCAGTTTCCAGGCCGCAGCGTAGCTATACCAGAAAATCGACGGGTTGATGCAGCGCGCCGAGCTGGGTGCCTGGGGTGGGGTTGAACATGTCGAACGCCTGGCGCTGGCGCGATTCGTTTTGCATCTGTGCCTCGATCGTTTCGCGCACTTTCTCGGCTACTTCATGCATGATCTGTTGCTCGAGCGCGAGGCGTTCCTTGGCGGGCATGGCGGCGATCTGGTCGAGGGTGAGGTTCTTCGCGGCGAGGGTCTTCTCGGCAATCTCTTTTTCCAGTTCGCGGATTTTCCATTTCATCATGCCTTCGACGCCGCCCCCGGCAATTTCTGCCAGTTTCTGCTTGGCATCCATCTCGGCAAAGAGTGCCGCAAACGCACTGTCCACCTGCCGGGCTTTT
>DITH01000096.1 GCA_002422745.1 Alphaproteobacteria bacterium UBA6189 | reverse complement strand
GTGATATCGACCTGCCCGCCGCCGAGATAGGCGGCATACACGCCGCGTTTTACCCCGGCGATCATTTCATCCTGAGTGCTGTTCCCGTTTAGCATAAATGTGTTGGTCATGCGCGGCAGCGGCAAATGCTGGTAGCTTTCGCGGCGGCCGTTTCCAGTGGCGGCAACGCCCATCAGCCGGGCGTTCATGCNNTGCCGGTGGGTTCCACCCCCATCAGGCGTGCGTTCAGCCGGTCCTGCATATAGCCTTTCAGGATGCCATCCTCGATCAGAACGGTTTCACCGGTCGGTGTGCCTTCATCGTCGATGGACAGCGAACCGCGCCGGTTGGCGATGGAGCCATCGTCCACCACCGTCACGCCGGGGGCGGCCACCCGCTGGCCGATCCGGCCGGAAAAAGCCGAAGTGCCCTTGCGGTTGAAATCGCCTTCCAGCCCGTGGCCCACGGCCTCGTGCAACAGCACGCCGCACCATCCGGCGCCAAGCACCACCGGCAACTCGCCCGCCGGGGCGGGCCGCGCCACGAGATTCACCCGTGCCTGGCGCAACGCTTCATCCGCGACCGATTTCCAGTTGTCAAACAACCCGTCATACAGTGTGCGGCCACCGGCGCCGCTGGAGCCATTTTCCATGCGCTCGCCATCCTGCATCGTCACGCTGATGGAAAGCCGTACCAGCGGGCGCACATCGGTCGCGGCGCGGCCGTCGGCTTTCATGATATGCACCACCTGCCAGCTGCCGGCGAGGGTGGCGCTCACCTGACGCACCTTGGCGTCCTTGCCGCGCAGGTAGGCGTCGATCTCCTGTAGCAGTTTTAGCTTCTGCTCGAACGGAATTTCGGCCAGCGGATTGTCACCAGTATATAACGTATGGTTGGCGCCGAAGGCAGGCTCGATCGTGGCGCGCACCCCCTGCTGGCCGTAATCGACCGTGTCGACGGTGGCGGCGGCGCGTTTCAAGGCGGCGTCCGACAGCTCGGCCGAGTGAGCATAGGCCGCCGCCTCGCCCTTCACGCCGCGCAGACCGAACCCTTGCGCCGTATCGCCGCTTGCCGCTTTCAGGCGGCCATCGTCGAACTGGTAGACTTCCCCCGCACGGTATTCGAGGAAAAGTTCGCCATCATCGGCATGACCAATGGCCCGCTCAAGCGTGCGTTGCGCGGTAGCGCGGTCAAGTGCGCCGGAGGAAAAAAAACGGTCGGATTCGTGCTGCATCTTTTCAATATAGGGCGGGAGCGCGGCAAAATCCACAATCGGCTTGCATCGCGCGGCAGGTTGGGCTACCCGCATGCTAACCAACATATGATTAGTCTGACGCATGACACAGAATCGCACCCGTATCTTTCTTTTCACCCTGACCGCCATGTTGGGCTTCCTGATGCTTGCGCCACAGCTGGCGAGTGCGCAGGAAGCGCCGCGCATCCCGGCCAATAGCCGCGCCGAGCGCGAGCGCGCCAGCGATGCCGCCTATAACAAAGACCAGCCCGAGAAAGCAGTGCCCGGCGCCAAGCGCGACAGTGCGCATGTGGTCGAAGAACCGCATGCCGACGATGAAATTACTCCGGCCGACTCCGAAGTCGCCATCGACTCTGCGGCGTTCGATGCCATCACCACCTTCGACCCGGCCAAGGTGCGCGGTATCGCCAGGCCGTGGCAAATCTATTACCAGGAACCGGCCAGCCCTGTTCAGGCCCACCTGGAAGGATTGCATGACGGCATCATGGTGGTAATCACCCTCATCACCCTGCTGGTGCTGGGCTTGCTGATTTATGTCTGCGTACGCTTCCGTGCCAAGCGTAATCCCAATCCACAGCGCTTTGCGCATAACACGGTGATTGAGGTGTTATGGACGCTGGTACCTATCCTGATCCTGATCGGGATTGGCATCCCGTCGGTGCGGGCGCATTTTCAGTACACCAATAACGAAAATATCATCAGCAATCCGGATATGACGCTGAAAGTCACCGGCCATCAATGGTATTGGAGCTATGAATATCCCGAGCATGGCATTGCGTTTGACAGCAATATCGTTCCCGAAGACCAGTTGAACGAGGGCGAGCCGCGCCTGCTGATGGTCGACAACCCTGTCGTTGTGCCCGTCGGCAAGGTCGTGCGTGTGCAAACCACCAGTGCCGACGTGATCCATAACTTTGCCATGCCCGCCATGGGCCTGAAGCAGGACGTGGTGCCGGGCAGGCTGAATGAAACTTGGTTTAAAGCGACGCAGGAAGGCATTTATTTCGGCCAGTGTTCCGAGCTGTGCGGCAA
Organism: Alphaproteobacteria bacterium UBA6189; assembly: GCA_002422745.1. Classification (GTDB taxonomy): domain Bacteria; phylum Pseudomonadota; class Alphaproteobacteria; order Rickettsiales; family UBA3002; genus QFOX01. The sequence goes on along the minus strand of DITH01000096.1, from coordinate 852 downwards.
ATACCATGGCTTCATGCCGATCATGTTCTACGTCGTCTCCGAAGAGGAATTTGATCTCTGGGTGCGCGGCGCAAAAGAGAAATTCGCCACAGGCGAGCATCTTCAGCTCGCTTCGTTGCACCAGTAATAGTTGAGGATACGGATTATGGCTCACGCAGACGTGCACGCAGACCACGCCCACGATCATCATACGCCCACCGGCTGGCGCCGCTGGTTGTATTCGACCAACCATAAAGATATCGGCGTGCTGTACCTGTTCTACGCCGCGCTGGCGGGCGTGCTTGGCACGGCGGCCTCAATCCTGCTGCGTATGGAACTGCAGGCGCCGGGCGACCAGATTTTCGGTGGCGACTACCAGCTTTATAACGTGGTGCTGACCGCGCACGCATTGCTCATGGTGTTCTTTCTCATCATGCCGGCGCTGATTGGCGGGTTCGGCAATTTCTTCGTGCCGCTGATGATCGGCGCACCCGATATGGCCTTCCCGCGTATGAACAATATTTCCTTCTGGCTGCTGGTTCCCGCCATGCTGCTGCTGTTCGCCTCGGCGTTTGTCGGCTCCGGCGAAGCACGCGGTGTCGGCACGGGATGGACGCTCTATCCGCCACTTTCGGTGGTCGACGGGCTGCATCGCGGGATGGCGATCGACCTGGCGATTTTTTCGCTGCACCTGGCGGGTATCAGCTCGATCCTCGGCGCGATCAACTTCATCGTGACCATTTTTAACATGCGCGCACCGGGCATGACGCTCTTCAAAATGCCGCTGTTTGCCTGGGCGATCCTCATCACGGCCTTCCTGCTGCTACTGGCCCTGCCGGTGCTTGGCGGCGCCATCACCATGCTGCTGACGGA
>DITH01000133.1:14245-14554 GCA_002422745.1 Alphaproteobacteria bacterium UBA6189 | reverse complement strand
CACCTCCGGCGGCGCGCTCGATGCCTGCAACCTGCTGAAGCCCTCGCTGGCCCGCGGCACGCTGCGCTGCATGGGTAGCACCACGTTCAAGGAATATAACCAAACCATTGAAAAGGATCGCGCCCTGGCCCGCCGCTTCCAGAAAATCGATGTGTATGAACCAAGCGTCGACGACAGTATCAAGATCCTGCGCGGCTTGAAACCCTACTACGAAGAGCACCATAAAGTGCGCTACCTTCCCGCCGCCATCGAAGCAGCAGTGGAGCTGTCGCAACGCTATATCCACGATCGCAAATTGCCCGACAAGGC
>DITH01000133.1:0-14222 GCA_002422745.1 Alphaproteobacteria bacterium UBA6189 | reverse complement strand
ATCGCCAAAATGGCCCGCATGCCCGCCAAAACCGTGTCGATGGATGATGCCGAGACGCTGAAAAACCTCGAGAAAAACCTGAAGCTCACCGTCTTCGGTCAGGATAAGGCGATCGAGGAACTGGCCGCCGCCGTGAAAATGGCCCGCGCCGGTCTGCGCGAGGAAACCAAGCCCATGGGCGCGTATCTCTTTACCGGCCCCACCGGCGTCGGCAAAANNAACATGGTGCGCATCGATATGTCCGAATATATGGAGAAACACTCGGTCAGCGGCTTGATCGGTGCGCCTCCGGGCTATGTTGGCTACGAACAGGGTGGCCAGTTGACCGATGCGGTCGATAAAACCCCCTATTCGGTGGTGCTGCTCGATGAGATCGAGAAAGCCCACCCGGATGTCTTCAACATCCTGCTGCAAGTAATGGATTACGGCCGCTTGACCGACCAAAACGGCAAGCAGGTGAATTTCCGCAACAGCATCATCATCATGACCTCCAACGCCGGTGCGGCGGATGCGGCGAGAAAAGCCATCGGCTTTGGCCGCGACAACCGCGGCGAGGATGAAGTGAACGCCACCGTCAACAAGCTGTTCACGCCGGAATTTCGCAACCGTCTCGATGCCATCATCGGCTTCGACCATCTGGTGCCGGATGTGGTGAAACACGTGGTCAGCAAGTTCGTCTACAAGCTCGAATCGCAGCTGTCGGAGCGTAACGTCACCATCACGCTCGACGACGACGCCCTCGCCTACCTGGCCGAGAAAGGCTACGACAAAGCCATGGGCGCACGCCCCCTCGCCCGCCTGATCGCCGACAAGATCAAAAAGCCGCTGGCCGAGGAAGTGCTGTTCGGCAAACTGGCCAAAGGCGGCTCGGTCACCATCGGCGAAAAGGATGGCGAATTAACCTTCCGCTACGGCACCGCGAAGCCGAAAAAGGCCAAATCCAAAGCGGCCGACAGCGAATTGGTCTAACGCGTTCAGTTTCATCGAATCTTCACACTCCCTCGGTCGCCGCAGCGTTACACTCCGGCGGTTGAGGGAGCCCCATGTCCGATATCGAAAAAGAAAATGAAGCCATTCGTGCCAATATGCACCGCAGCTGGGACCATGCGATTCATGGATTAGCCCGGCATATCACCATGCCCGACGGTGGTCGCTCGTTCCGTTACATGCAGTATGATGCCAAAAACGGCGTTACTATTCCTATTCCCGATGCCTGGCGGGCCGAAAGACCGGGTATCCTGCCCAGCTTTGTGTCGAGCTTAAGCAGTAAGGGCGCGCGCCCGTTTCCCGCGCATTACCGTACCCCCGATATCGGCGCTCTATGCTTCTGGCTTGATCCATCGATCATTCGTAGTAACCGCGATATGAACATGCCTCTTACGCCGGATGAACAGGCCAAGATCGAGGCCCAAGTCCGCGCCAGCGTCGAAGCCCTGGAAGATAAGCTTGGGATCAGTGAATTAACGTACCGGATTTTTTTTCCGACCGAGCCGCTACGTTCCCGCTTAAGCAGCCATAGCTGCGCCGCCGTAGCTCTGGGCGTACCGCCTCAGGAATATAAACAACTGGCAAAAATTACTGCGCAGTTAAAAACATTGCAGCAGCTCGAGCCTCCCGGTGGCAGTTGGGCACAGAAATTTCTCCAGACCGACAGCTATGCGGATGATGTCGCGCTTTCCAACCTGACCGACTTTATGGTGGCGCCACCGGAATTCCATAATTTGGAACATTTAGACGGTCTGACGATCCAGTCCCCAATGGTCGGGGCGTATACGCCACAAGAAACACACCATATCGATTACCGCAGCGATGAGGTAAGTGATGGCATGCTGAAAGACAGCAATGCAGCAGTGGTTCTGTGGCTCGATCGTACTTATCGTGGCTGGCAAACGCCGCGCCGGTTCGATGCAACCTCGGGCCTCGATTACCCGGCCGACGACACCTATGGCATGCCTACGGCCCAGGATTTCCTGCATGCAGAGGTTGATGAGTTCCTGAAAGTGCTGGAAAAGCGTTTGCACATCCGGGGCTTGGAATATCATTTTTCCGAGCCGTTGGATGTCGATAGCCCGGTGGCGTTGATCATCCATTCGCTAGATGAAAAGCAACAGGTTAATCTCCAGACTCTCAACGAGACGATTGATCAGCTCTGGCAGAAGAAAGAACAGGAAAAGGCAAGATCCACGCGATCAGCCTGAGTGAGGAGATAACCTTCTCCTTCGCCGCGCCCGTTTCATTTTCATGAAACCTTCATACTCCCTGCGCGCGGCTCGGGCATAGTAGCCCCGTTCCAGTGGAGGGTACATGCCGCAGCCCAGACTACGTTACTCCGATGTGCAAAAAGCGCGCGAATCGATCCGCCCGCGCCTGGAAGCTGCGCAGCAGCGCGCAGCCGAATCGGGCAAACCGTTGCTGGTGATCATCGGCGAAGATCACTATGCCCGCCCCTCCTACCTGACCGGCATGCTGGTGTTGCAGGAAGCCATCGCCCGCGGCATCTCCGATATCGCGATCGAGATGGAAACCTTGCCCGAAACGCCGCGTAGCGTCATACGCCTCAATAACACGAGCGCCATTATATACCCCCTGCTGGCCCAATATTATAACCGCCCCATCCATGCAGTGGATTCCAACTACTCAGATGCCGCCCCCTACGTATTTGCAAAAAACTGCGAACCGCTGCGTAGCCATATGGTGCTGGATCACCGCAACGAAGCCATGGCCGAAAATGTGGCGGCCATTAACCGGCCCACCCTGCTTCTGGTCGGCGCATCGCATCTGCAGGCCCTTGCCGAACACCCCACCTTGCAGCATTACGAGATCATTGCGTTCGACGTGACGGAACCGGGCTTCCTGCCCCCCTTACCGTCCACGAAATTCCATCATGTGCATGTCGCACGGGAAATGCGCGACCTCAGCCTGGATCAAATGCTGCAATATGCGCTGGGCCCGGTAGAAGGAGCGCGATTCAGCCAGTGGGCCGAGCAACGGGGGTATAAACCCAGCACACGCGATGCTGCGCAAAACCTCAAGCAAGCCACCCGTCAGCTGGCCGAGAATCCTGAAGATCTGTCGGCGATGCGTGTGGCTGGCCGGGCCCATTACGAGATGGGGCACGACCGCGAAGCGGCACGCCTGTTTGCCAAGTTGAAAGACCTGTGCGCCTTGCCTGAAAACGAGAACGGCCCGTTCTGCCCGGCGCCCGTCCTCCACCCCACGAAGCTTGCCTATAGCGAGGAATTCAACAGCATCTACACCCCGCCGCCGCGCGTTCGCCCCACCCCACCCGGCTGTCCGGCAGGCAAGGAACGATAGTATGCGTAAACGCCGTTGGATAGAAACTGAACAGGGTAACCATCCGATTAAACACAATGCCCGTATGTGTGTTGCCATTCAGGATATTATGAAACACGCCATAGGGCCTGTCACCGTTGTAAATGTTGGCAAAAATGGCGCGGTCCAAGCACCTACTTATGCCAGCGCCGCGCAGAATCCTTATATTCCCTCTTTCGTTGAATGGACGTCCTCCGTTGCCAAAAATAATGATATTCTAGACAATTCAACGGCATTATTTTTCTGGCTTGATCACAGTTATTTTGATCCTCAGGAAGTGGAGCAACTATTCAAAAAAGATAAGATATCTAAGATTGATTATACTGCTCGTGATCTAAAAGGGGCATTTGGCTACAGCCACACCGCTATCCGTGAAGATTTTCAGACATTTGTCTCGGCTATCAGTTCACAAGTTTATCACAAAAGCGGAAGAACGGTGCATCTTCCCTTACGTGCAGACTGGATTATAGCCACAGGCAACAACAGCGAGCTTCATCCGCCTATCGGGTTGCTGCTGCTGGCCCCCAGAGAATATGCAGATATTCTCAAAACGGATGTTGTCTCACTCCTTAAGCAACCGTCACTGGAACGCTACGCCGTGCAGCGGAACAGTGATCGACGCGAGCGTTAATCCGCTTGGCGGGTGACGCAGCGCAAAAAACACGGTAGTTTCGATGCATGCGCTATTGCCTGCCCGCCCTGCTGCTCTCCCTGTGCGTTGCCTTGCCCGTTTGCGCGCAGGAAGCGCAGGTATTGGTGCGAGTCAAAGTTTCCTCCGGCACCGGTTTTTTTATTAACCGCGAGGGCGATGTAGTCACCAACGCCCATGTGCTGAAAAACTGCCGGTCGGTCTCGATCTTTCCCACCTCGGGTGAGCGTGCAGCCACCCTCCGCGCGGTCGACGACGCCCGCGATCTTGCCATTCTGCGCGTCAACGGCCCGGTGCCCGGCATGGCCAATCTACGCTGGAACCTGCGCGAGCTGCGCGAAGGCGATCCCGTGGTGGTAATGGGTTATCCCGGCCAGGAAGGCATCGCCGGGCGGTACCAATACAAAACCTCGACCGTGACCGGGCTGGAAGGCCCCACCGGCGAGCCGCACTGGTTGCAGCTTGGCAGCGTGGCCAAGCAGGGCAATTCCGGCGGGCCGGTGCTCGATACGGCGGGNNCGAAACGGGCGAGATTGTCGGCGACAAAACGCTGGTCGGCACCAGTGATGTAGCGATCACCATCCCCGCGCTGGAGGATTTCCTGCGCCAGCACAATACGGGCTATTATCAGGCCAGCAGCGGCACCCGCCCCCTGCCCGATGCCTTGCTCGAGCGGCAGGCCAACCGGTTTATCGTGCCGGTACGTTGCTACCAGGCCATCACCCCTTAATCGCCGCCACCCGGCACAGCCGAGGCCGGGATCAGGATATGCGAGCCGCGCAGCATCAGCAGGCTGATTCGGCGGTTACGCGCATGGCGAGGGTCGTCGCCGACAAATTCCTTATCCGCCATCCCAATAATTTTTTGTGTCCGCTCCGGCTCCATGCCGATCTGCAGCATAAACCGTAGCGTCCCTTCCGCCCGTGCGGTCGAAACCTGCCAGCGCATGATGGCATTGGGGGCATCCTGCGTGGTAGCATCGGTATAGCCGGTGATCGCCAGGTAATTGGGCATGCGGCGGATCAGCGGCACCAAACGGCTTAGCACGCGCTGGCCATGCTCGGTGAGCGTGGCGGTACCGGCCTCGAACATCGGATGCTGGTTCGAGTCGCGCAAATCGATTCGCAACCCTTCCGGCGTCTGACCCACTTGCACATTCTCGCGGTACTCCTGCAGCACCGGGTCGTTTTTCAGCGCCTGGTTGATCGCCGTTGCGCCGTCTTCAAACAGGTTATCGTCCTGATCGCCCTGGTCGGGGGCCTGGGTTTGCGGGTTACTGGCCGCACTGCCCGCCTGCCGCTGCATGACTCCCGGCGCCGATAGGTTAATACCCGGATCGGTTTGGTTGAGGGAAGTCGGCGCAGCGTTATTCAGACCGATCGGCCGCATCTCGGCCACCCCGGCGGTGGGCGTAAAATACTCCGCCAGCCCCTGTAAGGTGTCTTTCGAGCTGGTCGAGATCAGCCACAACAGCAGNNAAATCGGCATAGGCCACTTTCCATGCACTGCCATGCGGCGGTGTATTCACCGTGCGCCGCACCTTGCGGATAATCACCGTCGGCTTTTTCGTGTCCTTGCTTTTGGCGCTGGTCTTATAGGGTAAGGGCATAGGATCAGTGTAGCGATAAGACGTTTAAAAAGATTAAAATATCGACGGTATTTTAGTGAGTTGCTGCATCCGCAGCAGGCGCCACAGCTTTGGTCGGGACAGGGGCAGGCACGGGCGCGGAAGGTTTGGCCATTTCCGGCACTGCCGCATCGGGTATCAGGATGTGCGAGCCACGCAGCATGGTCAGCGTGATCCGCCGGTTGCGCGGGTTGCGCGGTTCATTGGGTGCCAGCAATTGTTTGTCAGCAAGACCAGTCACCCGTTTCGGGCGCTCGGGCTCCATGCCCGTCTTCACCAGGTAGCGCCGCGCCGATTGCGCCCGGTCGCTGGAAAGCTCCCAGTTCGTATAATCGCCCTGCCCCGTTTCCAGCGGTGAGGCATCGGTATGCCCGTCGATCGCCATGTAGGTGGGCATGCGTTTTAGGATCATCGCCATTTTACCGAGGATCAGCTGCCCGTGTTCGGTAAGTGTCGCGCTGGCAGGCTCGAACATCCCATATTTATCGGAATCCATAATATCGATCTTCAAGCCTTCCGGCGTTTCCTGCACGCGGATATTCTCCTGATAGGGCTGCAACGCCTTTTCCCGCGAGAATGCCTGAGTGATCGCCGTCGCCCCCTGCGCGAACAGGTTGTCCTCCTCCTCCGCCGGAGTGGGGGCCTGCTTCTCCGGGTTCTCGGGGCTGACCCCCATCTGGGTGGTGCCGGTTACCACGCCCGGCTCGCCCATATCGCTCTTCTGGATGCCCTGCAGTGCGTCCGCCGCGCCTCCTTTGAAGCCAATGCCCAACCCGTCGCGCACGCCGGTCGTGGGCGTAAAATACTCGGCAATCCCTTCCAGGGTGGCTTTTGAGCTGGTCGAAAGCAGCCACAGCAGCAGAAAGAATGCCATCATTGCGGTCACGAAATCGGCATAGGCCACTTTCCAGGCGCCGCCATGGTGGCCGCCCCCCGCCGCCGCGCTTGATTTTCTTAATGATAATCGGGCGTTTTTTATCGCCTTGCTCGGCCATCGGTTACGTCCTAATTCGCGGGCAGGCTCACTTCTTGTAGTACCTGCTCCATTTCCGTAAAACTCGGCTCATAGGCTGTCGGGATATTAATCCGGCCGATTTCCACCGAAATTTGCGGCGCATTGCCATTCAAATGCGAGACCAGCACCAGCTTGATGATCTGGTAGAAAATATGTTCCTCGTCATACACCTGGCCCATTTTGCTGGCGAACGGCCCGACAAGCCCATACGCCATGAACACCCCCAGGAAGGTACCGACCAGCGCCCCGCCGATCATTGCGCCCAGCACTTCGACCGGCTCGGTGATCGAGCTCATGGTTTTAATAACCCCAAGTACCGCCGCTACAATCCCCAGTGCGGGCAGGCCATCGGCCATAGTTTGCAGGGAATGTGCGTTCGCATGAAGCTCATGGTGGTGCTTATCCAGCACCTTTTCCATCATATCCTCGACCTGATGCGGGTCTTCAAAGCTCATCGTCATCATGCGTAGCGTATCGCAGAGAAAGGCTACCGCAAAATGATCGTGAAGGATTTTGGGGTATTGCTGGAAGATCACCGACTCTTCCGGATTCTCGATATGCTGCTCTAAAGCGATCATGCCCTTGGTGCGCACCAGTTTCAGCAGGGTAAAGAGCAGAGCCAGCAAGTCTTTGTAATCTTGCGATTTCCACTTTGCCCCTTTGAAAACTTTGCTGAGGCCGCCCAGGGCTCCTTTAATCACGATCGTTTTATTGGCGATCAGGAAGGCGCCAATCGCTGCCCCTAAAATGGTCGACAACTCGATCGGAGCCGCATGAATAATAATGCCCATTTTGCCGCCGGCCACCGCGTAAACCACGAAAACCGCAACAAAAACAATAATAATACCAATGATACCAAGCATGCAGCCACCCAAGAAAATACAGCGCGAGACTAACCTACTCTACGCGAGATGCGTGCGCTTTCCAACGGCGAGGCTACCGCAGCGCACAGGTTTATGCCGCCTGTTGCAGGGGCGTCACGCCCACTGGTTGCAGGAATCGATCCTTATACAGCCGCGGCATACAGACCGGGCATCTCCATGATCGTTTCCAGTTCGGCGTACGCCGTATCCAACTCGCGTATAAATTGTGGGTCACGGAAAGCTTCGGGAATTAAGTGGTCGCGGTAATGACGCGTGATCCATGCATGCAGTAAATCGAACTTGTGATCGCTCAGTACGACCCCCGGGTGGATCGCTTCCGCCTGCACCGCATCCAGCACAACCCGCAAGCGAAGACAGGCGGGACCGCCCCCATTTCGCATGCTTTCTCGAACATCGAGGTAATGCACTTTATCCACAACCCCGTCCTGCTCGACAACTCGCAACAATACGTTATGCGCGGCGGCAACTTCCTGGCATTCGATCGGAGCGACGATAACCATCTCGCCACTCGGCAAGTCAAGGAGCTGCGAGTTGAAGAGGTAACTGCCAACCGCATCCGCGAGTGATAATTCCTTGGAAGACACCTCCATAAACTGGAAGGATGACGGCGCTATTCGTTCCATGTCTAGAATAAATTTATCTTTATTTAGAAAAGCCATCTCATGGGCTATCATAAGCCGTGTGGTATTCATGGCGATCACATCATTGTGAAAGACCCCCGCATCGATCGCCTGCGGGTGCTGCTGCAGCAGTATAGTATGCGCGGGATCAAGCATCTGGAGACGGGCAATCGCCTGACTCGCCTCCCATTGCTGCCGTGCCGGATAACGCAGCAGATGATTGCTTTGGACACCGCCGGCACCGTAGACAAAGATTTCGACACCTTCTCTATCGTGCGAGCTGCACACACGCATGTGGTTTGCCGCTCCTTCATCCGCCAATAGGGTGGCCGACGGCAAAGCATTATGAACATTAAATAACGATTCATTATGGAAAATAATACGCAGCAAACGTGTTGTTTCCTCCGCCTCGATAGCGCGATGAAAATGACTGCTCAAATTCGCCGGTGTCAGATGCAATTTACCGTCAGCTGTATCACTACTTGGTGATACGGTCGCCGCGTTTGCCGCCCACATGAAGGAGGAGGAAAAACAGGCCGCCAACAAGTGTGGTGCCCGGTTATACGCTAAATCAATGGTTTGCGCCACAGCTTCTGGGCTAGAACCTAGGCCAAAACCCAGTTGTTGCAATACCGGAATTATCGGCCTTTTCCTTGGTGGAAGCACCGCTTGCGGCATGCCAAGATCACGCACAAATCGCATCTTGGCTAAACCCTGTAAGGCGGCGGCCCGCGGATTGGATATCTGTCCAGCGTTATTTGCCGAGGCTATATTGCCAAATGCCAGGCCGGCATAGTTGTGGGTAGGCCCGATCAAGCCATCGAATTGCCATTCCCCTGCCTTTATGTATCCCATACTAGCCGATCACCATGCCGGGGGGCAACTCTGGCGGCAATGCCAACCCAGGTGCATGCACCGATGCCACTGGGTACGCGCAGTAATCTGCCGCGTAATACCCTGCCGGTCGATGGTTGCCCGAGCAGCCTATACCGCCAAACGGTCCTGCGCCGGAGGCGCCGGTAGTCTGCCGGTTCCAGTTAATAAGTCCGGCCCGTAAATTATTGCTAAGCTGTTGAAACAGTGCTGCATCGTCGCATAAAATCCCCGCGCTTAAGCCGAAGCGGGTGGCATTGGCCCGCTCCACTGCCTCCTGGGCACCCGCTACCCGGTACACCTGCAACAAGGGGCCAAAATATTCCTCATCCGGTATATCCACAGCGTTGGTGACATCGATAATGGCAGGCGAAAGAAACGGCAGACCAGGGCGCAGCAACGTCGCTTCCAGTAGTACTTCCCCCCCCTTATCTACCATCATCTGTTGCGCCTGGAGAATCCGTTCGGCCTCTTTCATGCTGATCAGTGGCCCCATAAACGGTGCAGGCGATTCATCAAACGCCCCGACGCGCAAGCTCTTTGCTGAACGCACGAGCAGGTCAAGATACGGCTCGGTATTCGTATCTTCTATCACAACTAAGCGGCGAGCGCAGGTGCAGCGTTGCCCGGTGCCAGTAAAGGCAGAAAGCAGTGTTTCATGCACCGCGGCGGGAAGGTCATCTACCGGCCCTAATATAAGCGGATTATTACCTCCCATCTCGAGCGCGAGGATAATTTCAGGCCGCCCGGCTAGCTGCTCGTGCAGTAATTTGCCCGTGGCCGAGGAGCCGGTGAACAGGATGCCATCAACCGCCGATTGTGCCAACGCCACCCCGGTATCCTTCTCCCCCTGCACCAGATTGAGCACGCCCGCAGGCAACCCCGCGGCCTCCCACTGCCGCATCAGCCATTCGCCCACCGTGGGTGTCTGCTCACTTGGCTTAAAAATCAGGCAGTTGCCAGCAAGCAAGGCAGGCATGATATGGCCGTTGGGTAAATGCGCGGGAAAATTATACGGCCCATAGACCGCCAATACCCCGTGGGGCCGATGACGCACCATGGCCGTACCGACCGCTGTGGTGCGCGATTTTTCGCCGGTTCGCTCCTCGTAAGCCTCGGTAGTATAAGTTAATTTGGCAACGACCGCAGCGACTTCCGAGCGCGCATCCCACCAGGCTTTGCCCGTCTCCTTCGCTATCAACTCGGCCAGCGCCTCGCGCTGATCATCCACCAAAACTTTGAACTTGCTCAATATTTCATGGCGCTCCGCGACGCTGCGCGCAGACCATGGAGCAAATGCCGCGCGCGCCGCACTCACCGCGGCGGTAATCTCCGCAGGCCCGGCAGCCCAGCCTTGCCACAATTCGCCGCCCGTAGCCGGGTTCGTCGAGGTGAAGCGGTGGCTACCGTGCTCTACCCATAACCCATTGATGTATTGCATCGAATCCTCCTAATCCCGCTACAGCGGATAAAACCGGAGCCGGTCACCCTGCTGAAGTTTCACCCGGCTGGCCAGGCGTGGGGTGATCGCTACCCCGTCGGCCCGTTCGGCCACCCGGCCCGCGGCGCAGCGGAACCCGTCAAACTGGTCGTTCGTGACCATGCATTGGGCTGTATCTTCCGGCAATTCAGTTATTTCAATCACTTGCGCGATACGGCTATGCCGCACCACGTCAATCGCCGCACGCTCGGCCACCATGGTGGCCCCACCATCAAATATATCGACGTACCCACTGAATTTAAACCCCTGCCGCTCCAGCATCGCCTTGGCGGGCTCCGAACCGGTATGCACCTGCCCCACCGCCCGCTGGGCTGATTTGGGCAGTAAATCGAGGTAAATCGGGTATTTGGGCATCAAGTCGTTGATGAACTGATTTCCCTGCGTCGCATTGATGTAATCGGCCTTGGCGAACGGCATATCGAAGAAATGCCGCGGCAAGGCATTGTAGAATGGGGCATTGCCCTCATGATCCTGCACACCGCGCATTTCGGCGATCACGGTTTCGGAAAACCGGTCAGGGAAAGCCGCCATGAACATAAACCGGGCCAGCGACATCAGCTTGCCCATACGGTCGCGCCGGTAATCGGGCGAAAGAAACAGCGAGCCGACCTCGGTCGCTCCGGTTAGATCGTTGGTGACCTGGAGCAACTGATGCTTACGAAAAATATTCAGCTGGCTCGACGCCTGGGTAATGGTGGTGAGCTTATACGAGTAAAAGGGCTGTGACAGGCCAATGCGCGCCTTGATACCGCTAGTGCCCGCGATATGGCCGGTGGCGCTATCCTCCAGCACAAAGAAAAACGACTCCTCGCCCGGTTTAGCAAAGGTTCCCGCAAAACTGGCTTCCGAATTGGCGATCTTCTGCCGCAATACCTCGGCATCCGGCGGCAGCGAGGTCATGCCGAAGCCTGCCTGCCCGGCCAGGGTGAGCACAGACGCATGATCGTTCATCGTGGCGGGGCGCAAAAACATGAAAACAAAGCCCGTAAAAGGGTGAGCAGTGGACAGGAAAAGTATACGGGCAACAGGCTAGCATTTCACCCCTCACCGCTCACCTATCACCCCTCACTGCTGGAATTCCCCCCGCGCGAGGCGCATCAGCAACAGGGCAGAAAGTTGCGCCCGCTCCACCAGCGAATCGAGCATCACAAATTCGTCCGACGAATGGATGTTGCCGCCCCGTACGCCCAGCGTGTCGACATTCGCTAGCCCGTACTTCCACAGATTATTCCCATCACAGCACCCGCCGGAGGGTTTAATACCGATATCGAGACCCAATTGCCGCCCGCAATCCTGCACGAAATCGAAAAGCCGGGCGTTCTGCGGGCTCATCGGCTTCGGCGCGCGGGTGAAAAACCCGTGCCGCGTGGCGCTGAACCCCTCGCGTGCCGTGATGATCGCCATGAGCCGGTCGATCTCGCCGAGCACCCATGCCTCGTCGGCCGCCACGCGTGTGCGGATGTTAAAGCGTAGCACCGCCATGTCCGGCACCACATTCATGGCGCCCCCACCCTCAATAGCGGCGGGATTGAGCGTCACGCCATCGCGCTGGCCGTTGAGCGCGAAAATGCCCTGTGCCAGCTCCGCCGCTGCCACGATGGCGTTGCGCCCTTCCTCCGGGTTGCGACCGGCATGGGCGGCACGCCCCGTCACCACGATGGAGAAATTCCCCGAGCCTTTGCGCGCCCCGGCGAGCGACCCATCGGGCAACGCCGGCTCGTAAATCAAGCCCAAATGCTTACCCTTCACCGCCTCGCGCATCAGCGGGTCAGAGCCGATGGAGCCGATTTCCTCGTCCGGGTTCAACAGCACCTGCCAGCCGAGATTGGCGGCCCAGGGCGAGCGCTCGAATGCCTCCAGCGCCTTGAGCATTACCACCAGCCCGCCTTTGAGGTCGGCAACCCCGGGGCCATTGAGCGTATTGGCATCGAGAAAGCGCGGCTGCTGAAACGGATGCTCCGGCCCGAACACCGTGTCGAGATGTCCCATCAGCAGCACCTGCACCGGCGCCTCCGGCCGTTTGCGGATGGACAGCGCCTCGGCCATGGGGCGCGCCACTTCCTTGCCCGCCGCATCGACCTGCATCAGCGGCGCGACGGGCAATACTTCCTGAATACCATCGAGCCAGAGAAAATTATCGGCGAGCGCCTGGCGCATGGCGCCCACGCCCTCCACATGGTAGCTGCCGGAATTGATACGCGACCAGGATTCGGTGAGAAACACCATATGCTCGCGCTGCGTGGCGATCCAATCGAGGGGGGCCTGGAGCGCCTGGTCCATCAGTTGGTTTTTACCTGCGCAAGCGCGCCTTCCAGCCGCTTCAACCCTTCCATCAATTCTTCGTCGGTAATGGTCAGGGGCGGCAGGAAACGCAGCACATTCGGGCCGGCCACCAGCACCAGCACGCCCGCTTTGCGCGCCGCTTCCGAGATATCATTGGCTTTGCCGTGGTAATTGGCCACGAGCTCGGCGCCAACCATCAGCCCGCGGCCACGGATATCGGCGAAAAGGCCGAGCGTGTCGTTGATTTTTGCCAACGCCGCGCGCAGCATGTCGCCTTTGCGCACCACATCGGCAAGCAAGGCGGGCGTGCGGATTTTAGTCACAGCCGCGAGCGCTACCGCCGCCATCAGCGGATTACCGCCGAAGGTTGTGCCGTGGCTGCCAAACTGCAGTATATCCGCCGCCTTCTCGCCCACCAGCATAGCACCGATGGGAATGCCGCAGCCCAACGCCTTGGCCAGCGTCACCACGTCGGGGCTCACCTCGTCCTGCTCATGGGCGTAGAGCGTGCCGGTGCGGCCCATGCCGGCCTGTACCTCGTCGACAATCAGCAGGGCGTCGTGCCGTTCGCACAGCTGCTTCAGGAAAGCCAGAAAACCGGGTTTCGCAGGCATCACCCCGCCTTCGCCCTGCACCGGTTCGACCATAATCGCGCACGTGCGTTCGCTGACTAGCGCTTCGATCGCCGCCTCATCGTTGAATGTCGGACAATACACGAAACCGGGCGGCAAGGGCTCGAACCCCTCATGGTATTTCGGTTGCGCGGTCGCAGTCACGGTGGCCAGCGTGCGCCCGTGGAACGAACCGGCAAACGTGATGATTTCGCGATGCTCGGGCGGGCGGCCTTTCCCGGCTGCGTATTTCCGCGCCAGCTTGATGGCGGCTTCATTGGCTTCTGCTCCGGAATTGCAGAAGAAGACTTTCTTCACACAATGGCAGGATTCAATCAGCAGTTCGGCCAGCCGAATCGGCGGTTCGGTATAAAAAATATTGCTGGTATGCCATAATTTGCGCGACTGCGTATCGAGCGCCGCCAGCAGGTCGGGGTCCTGATGCCCCAGGGAGTTCACGGCAATCCCCGCGCCGAAATCGATATATTCATGACCGTCGAGATCCCACAGCCGCGCGCCCTTGCCATGATCGAGAATCATGGCGCGGGGCTTGTAATTGGGCACATAATAATGCTGACCTTTAGCAATCAGGTCCGACGACGCCGCGCTCAGCGGATGGGAAGTGGAAGGCGAATCGGTCATAAGCTCCCGCACATGGATTTTTGATGGTTTCTTCCTGCTAATCATAGATAAATTGCCGATGCAATGAAACAACGTTATCGGCGGCAACCAATGAGGATTTCATGAGCCACGCATGCGTACACGTAACCATCCACCGCCGGGCTCAGGGGGTCGGCTTTCGAAGCTGGGTAGAAAAGAACGCCAT
>DITH01000153.1 GCA_002422745.1 Alphaproteobacteria bacterium UBA6189 | reverse complement strand
GAAGATTTCGATTTCCGCATAGTCATACATCCCGGCCAGCAAGTCGGATTCGGTGATTTTGGAAGGAAAGGTCTGGCCTTCCACTTCCAGATTATCCACGCTCATGTTGCTTTTGCTTTCCACGGCGGTCGGCGTGAACCCGGCGATGGAATCGTAATCTAGTCCTTCGATGGTTAGCGCCCGGTCATGGTCGGTAAAGCCAAGCTCCACCGCATCCAGACGAATGATTCTCCAGCACGTCGCCAGCGTCGTCATGCCGCCTGCAAAATGTGTTTCAAGCTGTGGTGAAATAACCCTCATACGCGCACCTCAATCAGTGGAATGTTGCTCCAACTTCCGGCGTTGTAGCTGTCCATCGACAGGGCCAACTCATCGGTGTCGAACCGCACCGGCACGTCGAACTCGTAATCCACGGTAAGCGTGCCGGTGATCGCGGTGGTGATGATGCCGGTGGCGGTGTCCACGCTCCACCCGCTCACCTGTTGCAAGCTGTCCTTGTAGAGCTTCACCGTTCCGGCCACCGGCTTGCTGATGACGCGCTCCGATACGACCGAACCGCTGACATAGCGCTTCACCATCTGGTATTCGCTGCCACCCAGCGCCACCAACGGCTGGTTCACCGCCTTAAAATCGCTCCAATCCTTGAAGCGGAAGCCCGCCGCCTTGCCACGACGCGCCCGGAAGAACGCAATCAGCGCCTGCCATTGCGCTTCGCTTTTCACGCCGGAGGCGACGTTGTAGCGGGCGCGGGCTTGGCTCCATTTGCTATTGCGCTGCTCATGCCCGGATACCGTCGTCACCACATCGGTCAGGAACACCGGCCCACCGGTCGCGCCGTAGCTGATGTCGGTGGGGAATTGAACTTCAACAAAACTCATAGGTTTCTCCTTGCCCGTTCGATGGAACGCGCCATATCCGCCGCAATCTGGCTTTGGCTTTGCCGGAAGCTGCGGATGTCCGGGGTTTGCACGTTCATGTTGATGGTGATCGGCGCTGCTCCCATCCCCATATCCGGGGTGATGTGCAGCGGCGCGTTACCGGCATAGGCCAGTTCCGGGCCACGTTCGCCCACCACGCCGAACTGTCCGGGTTTCAGCCTGCCACCATCGGCGAAGAAGCCGCCGAAAAAGTTACCGATACTGCCGAGGATGCCGCCCAGCCCGCCGCCGCTACTGCCACCACCGCCGAAAATGCCTTTAATCCCACCGAAAATATCCTCGATGAAGCCGCCCTTGCCGGTGATTCCGAGGTCGTTCAGCGCCCATTGCACGAGGGTGCGGTTGATGTCGGACAGGAAGCCGCGCAGGAAGTCGCCGAAACTGTCAAAGCGCCCGCTGATAGCGTCCAGTGAATCGGCGATGGTGCCTTCCATGCTTTTGCCGATTTTGTCGAACTCGTCACCGATGACATCACCGCCTTTCTTGGCGGTCTTTTCGAGCTTCGCTGCCGCCGCTTCCGATGCACGCCCGAAGGTTTCCTGATTGATGTAACCCTTCTCCAAGAGCAGGTTTAGGCGCTCCATTTCCGCGTTGTAGTTTTCCAGCGGCGTGCGCGTCGCGTCGATGACGCGCTGCGCCTCCCGTTGCAATTCGTTGAAGGATTTGACCTTCTTATTGGTCGCATCCTGCTTTTCTTCTGCCTGCGTTTCTTGGAATAGGCTGGCCAGCGACTGGCCGGTGGATTGCCGCGCCTCCACGATTTTCATGGCGGCTTCCTGCACCTGCGCGTCAATATCGGCGTTGAACTGGCGGGCCTCGTTCATGGCCGTATCGAAGGCTTGACTCATGGCTTGGCCGAGGCCGGTTTCCAACGCCTTGCGGGTGTTCTCGAATGAGATCCCGCCCAGCGGATTTTCCACGAAATTTTTAAGGTCTTGCCCCAGCGCCTCGAAACGGTTGGAAATGGCATCGCCGAAGGCTTGGAAGGCATTGCCCACGCCCCGGAACACGGCGATGAACAAATTGCCGAACTTCACCACCTCCGCGATGAACGCCTTAAAGCCAAGGCCGAACGGTTCAATGGATGACGTGACGACCTCAATCAGCCATTTGATTTTATCGGCAATGAAAATCAGGATGTCCGTCACCCCGGCATCGCCAATGGTTTTCACCAGCTTGTTAAACGAATCGCCCATGTTGGAGAGCGCCACGTTCAGCGTGCCGGATTGCTGTTCCATCGCTCCGGCGAATTGCACGTCACCGATGGAACGCAAATAGCCTTCAATTTCCTTGGCGTTTTTGCCGACGGTCGTACTCACACCTTGGAAGGTGAAGGTCACTTGGTCGCCCTGTGCGCGGGATTTAATCCNNCCACCGCTTCAATCATCTGATTGAGAGATTTTCCCATCGCGGTCGCAGTGTTGCCGTAAGACGTAAGGGCTTCTTCCGAGGGAGTCAGACCCAGCGCTTTCAGCTTAATGAACGCTTCCGTCGCTTCTTCCAGCGAGAACGGCGTTTCCGCCGCGAACTTCTCCACGAACCCGAACGCGATCTTGGCGTTTTCCGCCGAGCCGGTCACGGTACGGAGCGAGGCTTCCAGCTTTTCAAAGCTGGTGATGGTGTCAATGAATTGCTTGCCGACGAAGGCCGTAGCCATCAGCCCGCCAATGCGGTTCAAGCCCCCGCTAAGGCGCTTGAACCGCTTGTCCATATCATCCACCCCAGCGCCGATTTGCTGGAAGGTCTGCTGGGTTTTGTTGATTGCGCGGATGACAAACTCCGCGCTGCCGAATGCGGCCATACGAATTACCTCCTTCCTGCCGCAGCCGCATTGCTGGCTTTGCGGATGTGTTCCTGTTGAAGTTCAAAGAAAGCGACCCACTCCGCGAACTCGCCGGTGGTCATTTGCTCGATGTCGGCCAGTGGCCGCACGAGCCGGTAGGCCAGCATCAGCTGGCAGGCTCGGATGGGGTCGCGTCGGAGTTTCCCTTGGCTTGCTCCACATTCTTGAAGAAATGCCGCTCGATTTCGTCGTTGATACGAAGAATCACCCGGCAATCCGCGAAGTTCAGGAGCGCGTCCTTATCCTCGATTTTGAACAGGCGGTTGCCGTCCTTGTCGCGGGCCTTCACAATCAGGGAATTGACCGCGCTTTCGATGTTGGAAGCCTTCTTGCCCGATAGCCGCTGGATGAAGCTGGCCTCGGCCATCGTCATCGGGAAGATGTGGATTTCGAGCGGCGTAGTACCGTCGCCCCATTCGGGAACGGAAACCACCACGCGTTCTTGTGCCTGATAATGGCGTTTTACTTGGTCGATGATGCTCATAATGCCTCCTTATTCCCCGCCACCGGACACGGTGGTTTCGGTGAGTGCGCCGGTGCCGGTAAAGCTGAACGTCGCTTCCACGATTCCATCGAAGGAACCGCTGTAGGAAATGGACGTGACAATCGCTTGGCCCGACCAGTAGGTCGCACCGGTGGCGTTGCCTTCCGGGTAAAGGTTGAGGGTGACGGTCGTGCCGACGGCCAAAGCGCCTTGGCCTGTTTCGTCGGTTTCATCCCAAAACGCATCGAAACTGCCAGACCAGCTTTTGATGGTGGCTTGGTTCTTGCGCCATTGGGTGCCGATGATAGACGCATCCACCGTATCGGCGGTGATTTCCATCGACCATGATCTGACTTCTGCGACTTGGGCAGTGGCAATAAATACCTTGCCCTCGCTTCCAGCGTGGGTAGCCATAGAGTTCTCCTAAATGTTGGGTTGGTTGGGTTAAACGGCGCGGCTAAACGAGGGTTTCCGGCGCGTTTTCTTTGACGCAGTAAAGGACTGCGAATGTCAGGGTGATGACGGCGACGGGCTTTTCCCCGTCGCCGGAAAGCTGGGTGGCCGTGGTGTCGAGCATGGCATCCTTCACCAACCCGCCAAGGGTCGGGTCGGCTCCGATGATTTGCTCCACCTCCAGCGCCAATGCGTCGGCTTCAGCGTCAATGTCGCCTCTGGCCTTCACATAGCCTTCGATCATCAGCTGCAAGGTGCGCTGCTGGGTGCGTGGCCGCTGCATGGTGGGGTTCCCCATGCTTTCCTGCGGCGTAAACACCAGCAGCGCGGGCAGCTTCGGGTCTTCCAGCGGGTGAACCCGCGAGGAATAAACCCGATTGCCTGCGGCGGTGTTTCCCGTAAGCAGGGCCACCACCGCCTGCCGTATCTGTGTGCGGGCGTGTGTCATAATTTTTCCAAAATAAGTTCGGTGATGCCTTCGCTATCCGGGCGAATCACGGCCACTTCGTAATCCTGACCATCAACCGTGAATTGGTCGCCGGTTCGGATTTCAGGAATGTCCTGCGTCCGCACGGACAGCACGGGGTTGGCCACCACCACATCCACCGAGTCGCCGTTCACCAGTTCGGAGAACGCCTGCAACATGGCCGAAAGGACGCGAGGCGCTCCCCCATCGGGGATGTACGTCACCTCGCGCCCGTCCAGCGCATTGAGGATGGTTAGGTGATGACCGTGCATGTCATCCATGAACGTCATGGCCTACAGCCCGACATTCAGGAGGATTTGCGCGGTGGCATCACCGCTATCCGCCGCAGCTGCCGCCACGCCGACAATCGTGTTGCCGGATGACGAGGTGGTCAGCACGCTATTGGTGGCATCCCAATAGAGTTTCGCGCCCTGCGTCACCGCGCCGGAGGCTTTGGGAACGCTGAACACGCCCTCGATTTGCACCGGGCCGGTCGCGCCGTTGGCAATGGCGGCAAGTGCCACCGCACCAATTGCGCCCACCAACACGAATTGGCCGGAAGCAATGTTGGCCCCGGCGGTGTAATTGAGGACTTTACCGTCTTGAATGAAGTTTTTTGCCATAGTGATTTCTCCTGTGTTGAAGGCATAAAAAAAGCGGCCCAGACTGGATTGTCTGGCCGCTGGGTCGCTTAGGGTTAGGGGTTAAGGGTTACGCGCCGGGGTTCTTGTACAGCGTGCGGAAATCAAGCGCTGCCGCCGCTGCGTCGATGCGGACTTTGTATTCCACACCATCCACTGTCCAACCGTCCTGCTGATCGAGGAACGGTGCCGCTACCCCGTCGAGATAGCCCACCTCAATCGTGTCATAGATGTTGGGGTCGGCGGCGAGATACCACGCGGTCGTCGATACCTCATCCAGCCGCGCATCCACGATGACTTCGTGAGAATCGCGCACCGGGTTAGGCACACGGCTGTTGGTATGCGCCGGGTCGGTTTCCGAGGCCATCAGCACCCGCGCCGTGTCTTCCAATGCCGCAGGCGCCAGCAGATAACTGGTGCGGATGTTCAGCGTGGCCGAGCCATCCTTCTGCTTGCGAACCGCCGTGCGGCCCGCGCCGACGCTTGCCGCCGAAATCGCAGCACCTGCTGCGGCAAGGTTCTTATGCGAACCGGCATGGAACAAGGCTACACCGTCCGACATGGTGGGGTTGCTGGTGATGATTTTCCACACCAGATCGCCCACCGTGCGCGAGGCGGCGCGGCCCATCTTGCGCGGAATGTCGGTGAAGGCGGTCAGGTCGTCGTTGATGATGGCCTGCCGGGTGATGGCAAACAGCTTGCCGTAGGTCGCAAGCTGGATGTTTTCCCCGCGCTCGCCGATGGTGCCGTGCTTGTACTCGCCACCTTCGGGAATCTTGTCGAGCGTTTCAAACACGCCCAGCCCGACACGGCTATGCGCTTTGAAGTCCGACAGGTTGCCAACGCGCGTGAACTGCTGGAACACTTCCTCGGCTTCGTCATACCCGCGCAGCATGGCTTTACGGGCGTTGTTTTCGAGCAGCTTGGGGAAGTCGCTGCCAGAGTGCGTGAAGGCACGCGCCACAAGCTCGCGCTTATCCAGCCCGCTCACGCGCACGCCACGCACTTCCAGCGATTTACGCGCCAGTTCAAGCATGGTGTAGCCGCGAAACTCGGAGGCTTGATTATCCTTCCCGGCGATACCCGCACGGAAGGCAATCGCATCCTCGGCAGCGCGGGCGAACTTCTCCACCTCGGTCTGGCCCATTTCGATGCGCTGCCCGGTGCCGACCGGCTCCTCACGCTTGCCGATAGCATCCAGCAGCTGCTTGCGGGCCTCGTTCACATCCACTTCCGGGTTATCAAGGCAGGCATCGCGCACCTTGTCATGGTCGGGGTGGTTGTCGAACAAGGCGCGGATGTCGCCACGGCGTTTCTTTTCGGCTTCCAGCGCACGTTTTGCGCCTTCGGCCATCGCGTCACCGCGCACCGTTTCCAGATCGGGTTCAGTGCGGGCTTGCGGTTCTTTCACAGATGCAGGCATTAGGTTCTCCTTTTGGGTTGGTTGGGGTTGAGGTTCGGGGCTTGCGGCCTCCAATTTCCGGCCCACGCCCACGGTGGGGTCGGCTGGAATATCGACCAGCGAAACTTCCATCGGCATCCAGCGGATGACGCGGTAAACGTCTGGTTTATCCTTGTGTTCTTCGATGAGTTTGCGCTCGATGATGCGGTAGGACACCGACACGTTGCGAAGGATGCCATCGCGGATGTCCTGCCAGATGCCTTCCACTTCGGCACGTTTGGAAAAACGCACCTCGGCATAGCCACGGCCATTTTCCAGCCATGCGCGTTCCACCACGCCGATACGGTTAGCACCTTCGCTGCGGTCATGGTTATAAAGCACTGGCGCACCGTTATTCAGGCGTTCCAAATCCACTTCGCCATCCTCATGACCGAGGATTTCCACCCACGGGTCGCTGAAAAAGCTCTGGCGGGTAACGGGTTCCTCCGAAGAAAAAGAAAGCCGCACAAGGCGGCTTTCAGCGTCGAGAATGGAACGGGAGGTTAGTTCAAGCGTTCTCGTCAGTATTTCCGGGTTTTTGTTCGGCATCATCTTCTCCTTCGTTTTTGGGTTGTGTAGTGGCAGGCTTGCTGGCGCTGCTGCTGAATGTCAGGCCAGCTTCCTTGTCCTGTTTGCGTTCCTGCTTGATTTGCTCGAACACATCCTGCGGGTTGCCCCCGCGCTCGCGGATGACCTGCGACCGCGATTTGAACCCGGCAGATACGGCCAGCTGCTCGGCTTCGCCTTCCTTCTTCGGGTCAATCCACGGCATCGTCGGCCCTTGGAAGCTGGCATTCCATAGGGTGCGCGAGTTGATGCTGCCTTTGGCGATTTCCAGCTTGCCGGACAGCACCGCCATATCCACGAAGCGTTCCCATATCGGGCGCACGCAGCGTTCGATGAAATGGTCGCGCAGCACGCCGTAATGCACTGACTGCTCCACCAGTTCCTGCCGCTGGG
>DITH01000113.1 GCA_002422745.1 Alphaproteobacteria bacterium UBA6189 | reverse complement strand
ATCAGCGACCAGAAATGCAGGATCGATAACCGATAGGAATAGACCGGCCGGTTAGCGCGCTTGGGAATGAAATAATACATGATGCCGAGAAAGCCCGCCGTAAGGAAGAAGCCAACGGCGTTGTGCCCATACCACCATTGAATCAGGGCACTTTGTACACCGCCCCACAGCGACACGCTTGCCGTATCGGTAATGGAAAGCGGGATGGAGATGTTATTGCCCAAATGCAGCACGGCCACCGTCACGATAAAGGCGAGGTAGAACCAGTTCGCCACGTAAATATGTGGCTCCTCGCGCTGCCGCAGCGTCATCATAAAGACGACCAGATAGGCGACCCACACGACGGTGAGCCAGAGATCAACATACCATTCCGGCTCGGCGTATTCTTTGCTTTGGGTAATGCCCAGCACGTACCCCGATGCGGCCAGCACGATGAAGATCTGGTACCCCCAGAACACGAAATTGGCCCAGCCCTCGCCCCAGAGGCGGGTGCGGCAGGTGCGCTGCGCCACGAAGAACGAGGTGCCGATCAGCACGTTACCGCCAAAGGCAAAAATAACCCCCGAGGTGTGCACCGGGCGCAGGCGTCCGAAGCTAAGATACTCGCCGAGATTGAGCTCCGGCCAGGCAAGCTGCAGGGCGATGACCAGGCCGACTACCATCCCGACCAAGCCCCAAAAGAGCGACGCGATAGTAAAAAGTTTGACGATATCGTCGTTATAAACAGGCGTGGCACGTAACATATTAGCGGGCTCCTTGTGCGGCGATGGCCAGTAGCGTGATGCCGTTCACGGCCATCAGGGCGCGTCCGGCGGTGTGGAATGTTTTGTGCCAACGGCGGCTAAGCAGGGCGGCACCCCCTTGAGCAATCAGCAAAGCGGGCATGGTACCCAACGCAAACAGGCTCATGGCAAGCAAGCCGTGCAGCGGATGCGGCAACGTGGCTGCCATCATGAGGGCGGCATAGAGTAAGCCGCAGGGCAAAAAGCCAAGCAACACCCCACGCACATACGTAGTGCCGGGGCGCACGAAGCGGTTTTCGCCATGGCTACAGGCGGGGCGTGCACAGCTGTAAAGAAAAAGTAATCCGGCACCGCCGATCATGCCCATCGCGAGCATATGCCACCAGCCGGTGGCCGCCAGCTGGCGCGCCAGAAGCGCCACCGCGAAACCCAGCATACCATAGGTCGTAAGGCGACCCAGATGGTGCGGCAGGCCAAGCACGGCCAGCCCGTTACCGCAGCCGCGCGCGGAACACATTCGCTCGCAGGCCACATACGGACCGCACATCGGCAGGCAATGGGTAAACCCACCGGTCAGTCCGGCGATGAAGAACACCAGCATCCAATGCGACTCGAATGAAAACAGGGCAGCACAATGCGCCAACAAAAAATCCATAACACCTCGTGATGGTATTTTTATCTGTGCACTGGTCAGCTGCCTTGATATGCGTCAAGCAGTTGAAGGCGCTTCCTGAAAAAGGGGTAAGGCTAATGGATTCACCATTTACACCGCAGCCCATATTGGATTTCTGGTTTGCGGACGACCACCAGCCCTATTGGTTCACGCGCGATCGCGGATTTGACACCCAGGTCCGTGACCGGTTTGGCGAGCTGTATCTCGCCGCGCGCGAAGGGAAGCTGGAGAACTGGCAGCACGCACCGCGCTCCGCCCTCGCCCTGATCCTGGCGCTTGACCAGTTTCCACGCAATATGTTCCGCAACTCGCCCCAGGCATTCGCTACCGATGCGCAAGCGCTTGCCGTGGCGCGCCACGCGGTCGAACTCGGCTACGACCAGCAATTGCCGCCTGCGCACCTGCAGTTTCTTTATATGCCGTTCATGCATAGCGAAGCGCTGGCCGATCAGGAGCGCGGCGTGCAGCTCTACAGCACGCTGGATAATGCCGAGGCGTATGATTACATGGTGCAGCATCGCGATATTATCGCGCGCTTCGGGCGCTTTCCCCATCGCAATGCGGTACTTGGCAGGGAGTCGACGGCGGAGGAAGCATTCTTCCTGACCCAGCCCGGGTCGTCGTTCTAACGATTCGCTTGCCGTTCGCTCGGTGCTTCGGGTGCGGCCGCTTTCTCTTTTTCCTCGCGAACGCGCTTCTGCCAGTCGCGATGCTCGTGTTCTTTGCTCATCACCTCGTCGGTGGTTTTCTGGTCGAGGCCGAGGATGCGCCCGGTCATGTTCATGGTGGGTTGCAAGATGGTTCTGCTACTCCAGCGATCCCATTCATTGAACGCTTCCGGCGCAACCGCGCGGCCGCCCAGTAATGCCGTATTGCTAATTACCGCGCCGAACGTTTTTCCGACGATCAGGTTAAACGGATGGGGTTTATTATGCGCAGGCGCAAACAGCCACTGCGAGCCCAGGTTAATCGGAATGGAGAATGCATTCCACACCACGGCTTGCGGCAGGTGGCTCATTTCATGTTCGTAAAGCTGCGCCTCTTTGGCTTTCGCTTCTGGAGAATCCGGGGCGTAGCCTTGGTCGATCGCCCATTTTTTTGCATCGCGCTTCGCACCGTTATGGAAAGCGCCACCCGCTAACGGTTCGAGTGTGCGGCGCATCGTTTGCATAAAACCGGGAAAGCTACGCTGCATCCAGATAGTCAGCGGCACGGCGCCAACATCGCCAATAATTTCGCCCATCACCCAATGTTTGGTGTTTTCCCATAAACTGGGCTTATGAACATGGTGATGCGTTGCATCCGCACAATGTTCGCCCTTGCCATGGTGATGGTGCGAATGATCTTCGAAGAGATGTTTGACCCACCGCAGCCAGTTGGGAATTTTATCTTCCTGAATTTTTGTGTCAATCCAGGCGCTGGCGCCCGGCTGAATAAAAATATCGGTCACGCCGCACGAAATCGCGTGGTTCAACGTGTAGGCGATATCCTCGACACGTTGCTGCTTGTCCTTCTGCGCTTCCTGTTCTTTGGGCGTCAGTGGGGGGGGATGATCGGGTGAGTGCTGCATGTTCCTTCACACCTTACCTGCGGTTTGTTACAATTCCGCGTCTCTCGGTGCTTTTTTGTTATTGTTGCGAATGATTCTCAATCTAAGGGGCGCCGCGCGGAAAAGATAGCGAAATCAAGCGCCGTCACCGAATCTTCACATTCAGGGGAAAACCGCAGAAACCTGCGGATGATTAGCGGTTATACCGCGACTGTGGAAGGAACCCGCGGCGACGTTCACCGCTGGAGGCCACACCCATATCGGTGATGCTACCGCATTGCACCTGCTCCTGCGGCACGGTGCTGCAGAGATTCTGGATAAAGCCCTGGCGGGCAAACGGGCCGACCCGCAGGAATACTTGCTGGTTACCGCGCAGCATGCCGATCAGCGGGCTGGTGACGCGCACGCGCACCACCGGGAAATCCGGATGCTGGCTGCGGTACTGGTCCCAGAAGGCCAAGGCCGATTGCGCATCGGCAAAGCCGCCGATTTGCGCCCAAAGGGTCTTCTGCCCAACGGTTGCGCTGGGGCTCAGCGACATCGGCATACCGGTCGCGGCGGCGGGGGCTGAATTCACCATTGGCGGAGCCAGGTTCGGCGCAGTCGCGGTGGCGGGCATTTGCGCGGCGCTCAACGGTACGCGCTGTGCATCTTCCACCCGCACATTGCCGTTGCCTTCAGCCAGCGCCATGTTGCCAGAGGGCGATGCCATGACCGGCGCGGACATGACGCTGGTGCGCGCCTTCAAAGGCTCCGGTGGCGGCGGCAACGGGAACGGGGCTGCCTCGGTAATGACCGGCGGGTTGGCCGCAGCAGGCTGCTGCATGACGGGTTGCGGTGCAGCGGCAGCCATGACGGGTTGTGGCGCGACCGGCGGTTGCGGCATCATGGTCGGTTCATTTTCCCACGGCATAGCGGTTGGTTCCGGCGTGGCGGTTACTTGCACCGGCTCGACCGGCGCGGCGACTAATTGCGGTTCGCGCAGCGGCTCGGGAGAAACCGCTTCCGATTCATCACTGCCAAACAGGCGATCCCACAAGGAGCGGCCTTCTTTCTTCACCGGCGCCGACGCTTCGTCTTCTTCCTCCGCAATCTGTGTCGCGGTCGTGGCGGGCGAGACGCCAACCGCGCTGGAGGCAAACGGGCTAGGCTGCGGATTGAAATTCGGCTCCCGCTGACGTTCGGCGGCCTGGGCAAGTNNCTCCAGCGACGGCGGTTCGGGCATCGGCTCGGCCGTGACGCGGTTAATCATCGCCATGCTTCCGGCGTCGCGAGTATAGGGTTGCGGCACGGGGCGAACGTTCGGCGCGGCCTGCGGCTGCAATGGATTCGCCGCTTCTGTTGGTACGACGGCGGTGGCCTGCGGCGCGGGCTGGGCAGCGGTAACAGGTGTCGGCGTCGCCGACGCNNGCCGACGCGCTGGCCTGCGGCGCAGTAGGCATGGGCTGTGGTGCGTCGGCGGTTTGCTGACGCGGTGCGGTGGCGGGCTGCATCATGGCGGTTTCCACCACATAGCATTCGTCACCATTGCTGGTGAGTTGCGAGCAGACGGATTGCGCATCCGCGCGGGTGGCGAGCGGGCCTGCCTGAGTGCGGTATACCGTTAAATTATCGGGGGGCAGCTGCACATCGCGCACGCTGGCCTCCATGCGCGAGAGCACGCCGGCATGCTTGGTTTTCAAGGCAGTGAGTTTTTCTTCGGCCTCGGTGCGGGTTTCGAACGAACCGAACTGCAGCATGAATACCGGGGCTGCATAGGCATGCGCGGCGGCCAGCGCAGTACTCGCAACAAGCAGGACGGACAGGCGGCGCATCACGTAAAAACCTCAGCGACAAGTAATAGGGACGGCAACAAGTTACCGTTCGTTAACGAAGTGGTGTAAAGAAATCACACCCCCCACGCAAGCGGTTTTTACCCCTATCAACAGCCTCTTATTTGCTGCAAATTAGCCGTTTCCTTCTGTCGGGGCGGGTGGTAGTGATTGGGCCGATTTCACTGACTTATTGAGTGATGACACGCATGAACCCTGCCGCCCTCACCGCCAAAGCCTGGCCGTTTGAAGAAGCCCGCGCGCTGCTGGCCCGCCTGAAAAAGACCGGCAATCCGAAAGGCTACGCCCTGTTTGAAACCGGCTATGGTCCCTCCGGCCTGCCGCATATCGGCACGTTCGGCGAGGTTGCCCGCACCACGATGGTTCTGCGCGCCTTCCAGCAGATTTCCGACATCCCGACCAAGCTGATCTGCTTTTCCGACGATATGGACGGTCTGCGCAAAGTGCCGGACAATCTGCCCAACGGCGATATGATTGCGGCCAATCTGGGCAAACCGCTTACCGCCGTGCCCGACCCGTTTGGCACGCATGAGAGCTTCGGCCACCATATGAATGCGCGTTTGCGCAAATTCCTCGACACGTTCGGATTCGACTACGAATTCAAATCCTCCACCGCCACCTATAAAGCGGGCGAGTTCGATGCAGCGCTGCTGCGCATCCTGAAAGAATACGACACGGTCATGAAGGTCATGCTGCCCACACTGGGTGAGGAGCGGCAACAAACCTATTCACCTTTCCTGCCGGTGTCGCCGCATTCGGGCAAAGTACTGCTGGCTAAAGTGGTGGCGCGCAATGTGGAACGGGGCACCATTACCTATATCGAGGAAGATGGCTCGGAAGAAACCGTGCCGGTCACCGGTGGGCATTGCAAGCTACAGTGGAAGCCCGATATGGGCATGCGCTGGGCGGCCCTTGGCGTCGATTACGAAATGTACGGCAAGGACCATCTCGTATCCGCCAAATTGTACGATGCGATTTGTACTATCGCCGGCGGCACGCCGCCACAGCAGATGATGTTTGAACTGTTCCTCGACGAACAGGGGCAAAAGATTTCCAAGTCTAAAGGCAACGGCATCACCATCGATGAGTGGCTGACCTATGCCCCAACCGAATCGCTGGCGCTGTATATGTTCACCAGCCCGCGCAAGGCGAAGAAGCTGTATTTCGATGTAATCCCCCAGCAAGTCGACGATTACCTTACCCATCTTGAAAAATACGCAGGGCAGGATGAAGCGGCGCGGCTGGAAAATCCCGTCTGGCACATTCATGGCGGGCATGTGCCCGCGCCGGAATCGAGCATCAAATTTTCCATGCTGCTCAATCTTGCGTCGGCCTGTAACCCAGAAAGCGCTCAGGTTCTCTGGGGCTTTCTCAAGCGCGAAGTGCCCAACGCCACGCCGGAAAATTCGCCGATGCTCGACAAACTCTGCGGGTTTGCCGTGCGTTACTACTATGATTTCGTCAAACCCACGAAACAGTTCCGCACGCCGACCGCGTTGGAACGCGAAGCGCTGGGCGAGTTGCGTACCTACCTTGCCACGTTAGCCGATGGCACCCCGGCCGACGACATCATGACCACAGTGTACGATCTGGGCTTGAAATATTACTCAAAGGAAACCATGCGCGAATGGTTCAAAGCCATGTACGAAACCCTGCTGGGCAGCCAGCAAGGCCCGCGCATGGGTAGCTTTATTTACCTGTTCGGCGCACAGAACACGATCGGGCTGATCGACACNNGGAGATTCCCGCGTTCGCGGGAATGACAATTTTATGGTTTCGTTCCACCAAATGCTCACTAACTACGATGCCTTCCTGATCGATCTATGGGGCGTGATCCATGATGGACAGGCACTGTACCCCGGCGTGGTACGGGTGCTGACCGAGCTGAGCCTGGCTGGAAAACCGGTGCTGTTTCTTTCCAATGCGCCGCGGGTGTCGGCCAAGGCAGCGTCACGCCTCGGCGAACTCGGCATTGGCGCGGGGCTCTATCACGGGTTGGTGACGTCCGGCCAGGTAGCGCATGATTGGCTACGCGATGCGACACCGTTTGGGAAAAACTACTATTATCTCGGCCCCGGCAAAGACGAAGACATCGTCGCCGACCTACCGCATTACGTAAAAACCCCCGAACCGGCGGATGCAGATTTCATTCTCTGCACGGGGTATGCATATGATTTCCAGCCGCACGAGGAGATTCTTCCCCTCCTCGCCCGGCTGCAGGAGGCGGAATTGCCGATGCTGTGCGTGAACCCCGATCTCGAAGTTGTCAAACAGGATGGTACGCGACAGCTTTGTGCCGGTGAAGTCGCCCGCGAATACCAACGCATGGGTGGGCAGGTGACCCCCATCGGCAAACCGCATGCGGAGGTGTATGCCGTGTGCCGTGAGCGCTTGGCGGAAGCAAAAACCTTCCTGGCGATTGGCGACAACCCCCTCACCGACATTAAAGGCGCCAATGTAGCCGGGATCGATTCGCTGCTGATTACCGGCGGAGTGCTGAAAGCCGAAAGCGGGCATTTACCCAGCGACGCCGAGGCGCGCGATATTTGCCGTTTATTGGGCGTTGAGCCGACCTATGTGCTACCAGCACTTTCGTTTTAGTCGCATCACTCGCCTCTCGACTCTCGACGCGTGACTCATTATAACCTCTCTCATGAGCAAGAAAAAACCAGCATCGAATCCCATGTGGGGCGGGCATTTTGCCCAAGGCCCGGCGGAAGCTTTTGCCGCGATCAACCCCTCTATCGCAGTCGATCAGCGGCTGTATGCGCACGATATCGCCGGCTCCATCGCCCATGCGCAGATGCTGGCGGCGCAGGGCATCATTTCTAAAAAAGATGCGGCAGCGATTGCTAAAGGCTTAAAGCAGGTAAAGGCCGAAATTGAAGCGGGGAAGCTCACCTTTTCTACCACGCTTGAGGATATTCATATGAATATCGAATCGCGGCTGAAAGCGATTATCGGTGAACCGGCCGGACGTCTGCACACCGCGCGGTCACGCAATGACCAGGTCGCCACGGATTTGCGCCTGTATGCGCGCGAGGCGGTGGAACATCTCGATGCCGCTTTGCAGCAGTTGCAGGCGGCGTTGCTCGAGAAGGCCACCGCGCATGTGGACACGGTATTGCCCGGCTATACCCATTTGCAGCCGGCGCAACCGATCAGCTTTGCGCATCACCTGCTGGCGTATGTTGCGATGTTCGGGCGTGACCGTGGGCGGCTAGAAGACGCCGCCATGCGGTTGAACGAATGCCCGCTCGGCGCTGCGGCCCTGGCCGGCACCACTTACCCGATCGACCGCGAAGCGACGGCGAAAGCCCTCGGCTTTGCCGGACCGATGGCGAATTCGCTCGATGCCGTAGGAAGCCGCGATTACGTGCTCGAATTGCTCGGCGCCTTCAGCATCATCGCCACGCATCTGTCGCGGCTGGCGGAGGAAATGATTTTCTGGACCTCGCCACAGATCGGTTTCGTAAAATTCTCCGAAGCGTTCACCAGCGGCTCTTCCATCATGCCGCAAAAACGCAACCCCGATGCGGCGGAACTGGTACGCGGAAAAACCGGCGGCGTGATCGGAGCGCTGGTTACCTTGCTCACCACCGTGAAAGCCCTGCCCCTTGCATACAACAAAGACCTGCAGGAAGATAAGCGCCCATTCTTTTTTGCGTACGACGAAACATTGCTTTGTCTGCAGGCCATGACCGGCATGGTCGCCGACATGCACGCCCAGCCCAAACGCATGCGCGACGCCTGCGCGCTCGGTTTCCTTAATGCCACCGACCTTGCCGACTGGCTGGTGCAGGAACTCGACGTTCCCTTCCGCGAGGCGCACCACCTCACCGGCAAACTGGTGAAGCTGGCCGAGAAAAAAGAAACGACCCTCGAAGCGTTATCGCTACGCGATATGCAATCGGTGCATGGAGGCATTACCAACGATATTTTCAACGCCATCAC
>DITH01000012.1 GCA_002422745.1 Alphaproteobacteria bacterium UBA6189 | reverse complement strand
GCGGAAATACGCGCCTTCACGACCGAATCCGAGAAAATCAAATCCGCTATCCATAGTTTTCAGGATAAATACCTCGCCTTGCCCGGGGATCTCAGCAATGCCACCAATTTCTGGGGCGTGCTGGCCAGCCCTGCCAGCACTTGCGACACCACCCCCACCCCCACCGATAGCAGCGCCACCTGCAACGGCAACGGCGACAAACTGCTCGGGCTTGCGAGCGGCGAGGGATATGAAACCCTGCGCTTCTGGCAGCATCTGGCCAACGCCCGGATGATGGAGGGGCACTTTACCGGCACCTCGCTCACCCCACCGACCTACACCGTACAGGCGGCGGTCAATGTGCCTGCCTCGCGCTATCCCAATGCCAGCTGGTGTGCGCGTTTCCGCACTGCCGGGCCGGGCGATACCACCTATTTCGATGAAAACTACAGCAACCATTTGCTGGTATTTGGCGCCGATACCGGCAGTAGCCCGTGCGAAGGCGCCCTGATCTCGCCGGAGGACGGGCTGAACGTCGACATTAAAATGGACGACGGCAAACCCGCGACCGGCCTTGTCCAGGCGGTGGGACGCACGGCGTGTACCAACTCCACCGGCCCGGACGATGTTGCTGCCACCTACAATGTTACGGGCACGAGCGCACCTGTGTGTAGTTTGTACCTACGCAAAGCGTTTTAATTTTACATGACATTGACACGGTCGCCCATTAATCTTCCGGCATGCGTCAAAAAGCGTTCAGCCTCGTCGAGCTTTCCATTGTGCTGGTGATCCTCGGCCTGCTGGTGGGTGGTATTCTCGCCGGAAGGAGCTTGATTCGCGCGAGCGAGCTGCGGGCCGTCACGACTGAATACCAACGCCACAAAACATCGCTCCACGCTTTCCGCGACAAATACTTTGCGCTGCCTGGCGATATGCCAAATGCGACTGCTTTCTGGGGCACTGCCAGCGCTTGTCCGGGTGATGCAGATGATGCGCGCACCACGACCGCTACCTGCAATGGCGATGGCGACGGTCAAATTCGTGAAAACGCATCTAGTTCTAATGAACGATTTGGCGCCTGGCATCATCTAGCCAATGCCGGATTGGTCGAAGGTAATTTCACTGGAGTAAGCGGAAGTTCGATTAGCCCAGCTTCCCAATGGGCGATTGTCGGCACGAACGTCCCGGCAAGCAAACTTGCAAACGCGGGATGGACCTTAGGATATAAAGGTAACATCAATGTGAATGATACGAATTGGATTGATGGTGCATACAGCAATTTTTTACTTATTGGCGGTCAAGCAAGTGCTGGCAATTCCGCTGCTGCACGTATTTTCCTTCCTGAAGAAGCTTGGAATATCGATAAAAAAATTGATGACAGTGAACCCGGGAGAGGAAAGTTTGTCGTCTTAGAGTCCCAAACCGAATGCTATCTTCTATCCAATGGGAATTCCGGTAGTATTTCTGGATTGTATACCCGACAGGATATCCAGTATGATTTAACTCAAACTGAAAAAGCCTGTGTCGGTATTTTTCGAAATATATTCTAGCACCAGACTACGATTTCTTCCGCGATTTCTTTTCCGGTACGGGCCGTTCCTCGGCGGTGCCGATCGCGATATGCAAACCCAGATCGGTACCGGTAATGCCGATATGTTCGCCATCCTTGATCGCCCCTTCGAGGATCATGCTGGCCAAGCGGTCCTGCACCTGTTTTTGAATCACGCGCTTCAGCGGCCGTGCCCCGTAGATCGGGTCGTAGCCGCGCTCGGCCAACCAGGCCCGCGCCGGAGCATCGAGCGTTACGGTGATGTCGCGGTCTTTCAGCAGGCGCTCCAAATGGCGCATCTGGATATCGACGATGGCACCCATCTGTTCGCGGCCCAACCGGTGGAATAAAATCACCTCGTCGAGCCGGTTTAAAAATTCCGGTCGAAACGCGGCACGCACCGCTTCCATTACCTTATCGCGCACGGTTTCCACCGGTTTATTGTCCGCCAGTTCAACAAGATGTTGGGCCCCGAGATTGGACGTCAGCACGATGATAGTATTGCGAAAATCCACCGTGCGGCCCTGCCCGTCGGTGAGCCGACCATCGTCGAGCACCTGCAGCAGCACGTTGAACACGTCGGGATGGGCCTTCTCCACCTCGTCGAATAAAATGACCTGGTAGGGACGCCGCCGCACCGCTTCGGTGAGCGCGCCGCCCTGATCGTAGCCGACATAGCCGGGCGGGGCGCCGATGAGGCGGGCCACGGCGTGTTTCTCCATATATTCACTCATATCCATACGGATCATGGCCGAATCATCGTCGAACATGAACCCGGCAAGCGCCTTGGTAAGCTCGGTTTTACCGACACCGGTCGGGCCTAAAAACAGGAACGAGCCGATGGGGCGATTGGGGTCCTTCAACCCGGCGCGGGCCCGGCGCACGGCAGCCGAGACAGCTTTGACCGCTTCTTCCTGCCCGATCACGCGTTGGCCGATGGCCGCTTCCATCGCCAGTAATTTCTCGCGCTCGCCTTCGAGCATTTTATCGACCGGCACACCCGTCCAACGGCTAACAATGGCGGCGATATCGCTCTCGCGTACCACCTCACCGGTGGGGCCGGAGCCTTCGTTGCTTTCGGCGACCGTCAGTTGCTTTTCCAGCGCCGGGATGGTGCCGTAGGTCAGCTCCCCGGCGCGGCTCCAATCGCCTTTGCGCTGGGCGGCATCAAGCTCGACACGCGCCGCTTCCAACTGCTCCTTAATGCTTTTAGCATCGTTGAGGCGCGATTTTTCCGCCTGCCACGCTTTGGTCATCGCGGCGGACTCGCCTTCAAGCTCGGCGATTTCATCCTCCAGGTTGGCCAAGCGCTCGCGCGAGGCAGCGTCGGCTTCTTTCTTGAGCGCTTCGCGTTCGATCCGGGCGCGAATCAGCTTGCGGTCAAGCTCGTCGAGCTTTTCGGGCTTGGAATCCACCTGCATGCGTAACCGGGAGGCGGCCTCGTCCATCAGGTCGATCGCTTTATCGGGCAAAAACCGGTCGGTAATATAGCGGTTCGAGAGGGTCGCCGCCGCCACCAAGGCCGCATCGGCAATGGTAATACCGTGATGCATCTCGTATTTTTCTTTCAACCCGCGGAGGATGGAAATCGTATCCTCCACCGTCGGCTCGCTCACATAGACCGACTGGAACCGGCGGGCGAGCGCGGCGTCTTTTTCAATATGCTTGCGGTATTCCTCAAGCGTGGTTGCGCCAACGCAATGCAAGGCACCACGGGCCAAAGCGGGTTTCAGCAGGTTCGATGCATCCATCGAACCCTCTGCCGCGCCGGCCCCGACCAATGTGTGCAGCTCGTCGATGAACAGCACGATTTCTCCGGCGGCGGTGTCGATTTCGCTTAACACAGCTTTCAGACGCTCTTCAAATTCGCCGCGGAACTTCGCGCCCGCCACCAGTGCGCCGAGATCGAGCGACAGCAGGCGCTTATTCTTCAGCGCTTCCGGCACGTCGCCATTGATAATGCGTTGGGCCAGCCCTTCGACAATNNGCTCGCCGATCAGCACCGGATTGTTTTTGGTGCGGCGTGCCAGCACCTGAATGGTGCGGCGTACTTCCTCGTCGCGGCCAATGACGGGGTCGAGCTTGCCTTGTTGCGCCAATTCGGTCAGGTCGCGGCTGTATTTCTTGAGCGCCTCGAACTGGTCCTCCGCATGCTCCGACGTGGCGGCGCGCCCTTTGCGCAGCTCGTTCACCGCCGCATTCAGCGCCTGTGGGGTCGCCCCCGCCTCGGCAAGAATTTTCCCCGCCGCACTGCTGGTTTCCATCGCCAACCCTTGCAGTAAGCGATCGGTCGTGACGAAACTATCGCCCGATTTCTTGGCCAGTTCCTTGGCATGTTCGAGCGCCCGCGCCGCCTCCGGCGCCAGGTAAAGCTGCCCGGCACCACCGCCTTCCACCTGCGGCAGCTTGGCCAGCTCGGTTTTGGTGCGGCGCAGCATTGCCTGACTGTCGGCCTTCACCGCGTCGAGCAGCCGTCCGGTGCCGACGTCCTCCTCCAGCATCGCCTGCAAAATATGCTCAGCCGTGAAACGTTGATGATTGGAGCGCAAGGCCAGCGACTGCGCCGCCTGCAGGATTTTGCGCGATTTATCGGTAAATTGCTCTAATTCCATTCTAACCTCGCTCCGGTTATGCTAAACTGTCCGAATGAAATCTTATATGGGAATCACCGTGCACCGATACAAGATACTCCTCGCCGTCTTCTGTATCTTCACCACCGCTTCGGCCCATGCTCAGGTGCCTGAGCTTGCGCCTCTGGTTCTTAAAACCCGTTACGATGTCACCCTCGGCGGGATTAATGTGGGCCGCATCCGCATCACCGTGCGCGAGGATGATTTCCGCTACCACATGCTGATCGACACCAAAAGCCGCGGGCTGGTCGATATGTTCTCGCCGTTACAATCCATCGCCACGGTCGAGGGGCATCGCACGCCGGAAGGCGAGTATCAGGCCAATCTTTACAAATCGAAAGCCGATAAGGATGGCGATGAAAACGACCGCCGCGTGTTGATTCAGTACGATGCCGACGGCACAATCGTGAAACGCGAGCGTGTACCGGGGGATGACCCCGCCTGGCGGCCCGTTGTGCCGCTTGACCAGGCCAGTTTCGCTGACGACCCGATGACCGGCTTTTTTGTTCATCGCGCCGCGTTGCGCAACGCCATGGCGCGTAACCAGCGCGAAGCCGTAGCCCGCACCTACGATGGCGCACGCCTGGCCGATTTAACCCTCAAAGTCGTTAGCCGGGCACGCATTGAAATCATGGGAAACTTCACCGACGCGATCAATACCGTACTGACCCGCCAGCCGATCAACGGCTACACACCCAAGGAACTGAAAAAATTCGGGGATGGTGACCCGATCGTCCATATTTATTTCAGTGCCGACGCGCGTATGATCCCGCTGATGGCAACCGTCCGCGTGCCCTATCTGGGTGAGCTGAAAGCGGTGATGGTCGAGTATGAAACGCTGAAATAACCGGGCCGCTTAAATCGCCGGAAGCGCCGAACCGGGAAGCGGAATATCGGAGTTATTATCCGACTCATGCTTGGTTTCGGATGGCTCCTGTTTCGCCGGGCGATGATGGCGCGAACGCGTCATGCGCGGCTGGTTCTGCTGGCTGACCGGCTCGTCGCCGCTATTGCCATCATTACCCCCACCGTTTTGATCGTCATTGCCGCCCTGGTTCTGGTCGTCGCCCTGCTCCTGATTTTGGGAGTGCGCGGCTTGTTGATCGCGCTGGTTAGCATGGCGTTCTGCCTCGATCGCGGTGATGTCGGCCAGCACACGGGTGTAGTGATCGACATGCTGCAGGTAATATTCCACGTCGACACGGTCGCCGTTATTTTGCGCGTCGCGCGCCATGTTGGTGTATTTCTCGCGCATCTGCGTCGCGTGATGTTTCTGGCGGGCGAGATTCTGTCCCTCGTTCCGGTTGCCACCGCCGCCGCTGCCGCTATGAAACCGGCGGCCACCACCACCGCCACCACGGCGCATATTATTTTTTTTACGCATCATAGAAGAACCCTCAATTTGCATTTGTCGTAAAGACCACGATCCGGGCAATGCCTCCCAGATCACGGCATGTTTCTATATGGCTGAGCCCTGCGGCTTCACCGATCTCTGCGACCGCTTCGGCCTGCCCAACTCCGACTTCCGCCAGCAGTAACGCGTCATCGTTCAGATGCCGCAACACCGAAGGGAAAATAGCACGGTAGCAATCCAGCCCGTCCGCTCCACCATCAAGCGCGAGATGGGGCTCGTAGCCTTTCACATCCTCGTCCAGCGCGTCAATATCTGCGCGGGCAATATAGGGTGGATTCGTCAGTACTATAGCAAACTTCTCCAACCTGTCCAGCCCTGCGCACCACTCGCTCTGGCGGAAGCTGGCGCGGCTACTAAGCCCCAGCTGCGCAGCATTCGCCTGCGCTACGGCAAGCGCCGCGGGCGAGATATCGAGCCCCAGCCCATCGGCAGTGTTATATTCCCGTAAGGCCGAGAGCAGCAGGCAACCCGATCCCGTCCCCAGATCGAGGATACGGTACGGCTGCGCCGTATCGGGCCGGTGCCGCAGCAATGCCTCGAGCATCACCTCCGAATCGACGCGCGGTGTCAGCACATCACCGGTGACGCGGAATTCGTCCTTCCAGAAAGCACGGTGGCCGGTGATCTGGGAAATCGGCTCATGGGCGCAGCGCCGCAAGGCCAGCGCCTGCAATTGCTGCATAGCAGCCTCGTCCAGCGGCCGCTGACCGTCGCGCAGCATATCCTCTGGCGTCAGGTTCCAGGCATGCTGCGCCAGCAAGCGTGCTTCCAGCGCCGCCAGCTCGCCCGCTACCGGGGCTAGCATCGTACGCGTTTGCTGCAGCTGTTCGGCAATGGTTGCCATGTTACTCTTTCAGGGTGGCCAGTTTTTCGGCCTGATCGTTGCTGATCAGCGCGTCGCAGAATTGAGCAAGGCCCGAGCCTTCCATCACCGCATCGAGGTTATAAGAGGTCATGTTGATGCGGTGATCGGTCACGCGCCCTTGCGGATAGTTATAGGTACGAATCCGCTCCGAGCGATCGCCCGAGCCCACTTGCCCCTTACGCGCCGCCGAACGCTCGGCTTCGCGCTTTTGATACTCGGCATCGTAAATGCGCGCGCGCAGAATTTTCATCGCCTTGGCTTTGTTTTTATGCTGCGATTTTTCATCCTGACACTGCACGGTCACCCCGGTCGGGATATGGACGATGCGTACCGCCGAATCGGTGGTGTTGACGGATTGCCCGCCCGGGCCGGAGGAACGGAATACATCGACCCGCAAATCGTTTTCATTGATTTGTACATCGACATCCTCGGCTTCCGGCAGCACCGCCACCGTCGCCGCCGAGGTATGAATCCGCCCTTGTGTTTCGGTAGCGGGCACGCGCTGCACGCGATGCACGCCGGATTCGAATTTCAGTTTCTGGAACACGTTCTTGCCCGCGATGCTGGCGCTCGCATCCTTATAGCCGCCCAGGGCCGAATCCGATACTTCGAGCACTTCGAACTTCCAGCCCTGCAATTCGGCGAAGCGCTGGTACATGCGAAACAAATCGGCTGCGAACAGGGCGGCTTCGTCGCCGCCGGTACCGGCACGCACTTCGAGAATGGCGTTTTTTGTGTCGGCCTCGTCTTTCGGCAGCAGGGCAATTTGCAGATCCTGCGTCAGCTTCGGAATCAATTTATCGAGCTGGGCTTTTTCGTCGAGCGCCAGTTCGCGCATATCGGCGTCCTTACCGTTGATGAGCGCCCGGGCATCTTCCAACTCCTGCGTCGCCGCTCTCAGCGCCAGCGCGGTTTCGACAATCGGCGTCAGGTCGGAA
The DNA here is from genome assembly GCA_002422745.1 of Alphaproteobacteria bacterium UBA6189. Lineage (GTDB taxonomy): Bacteria > Pseudomonadota > Alphaproteobacteria > Rickettsiales > UBA3002 > QFOX01. The sequence goes on along the minus strand of DITH01000012.1, from coordinate 2,589 downwards.
TATTCTTTCGACAGCTTGGCGAACTCGCCGCCTTTGAGCAAATCCGGATTGGATATCGCCCGGTTCACTTCGGCATGCCGCGCCACGAGCGCGTCCAGTTTTTTATCAAACGACATGTTTCGCCTGTTCCTTTTTATTCGAGAAAATGTTGTATCTTGGCGAGCACATCTGCACGTTCGATTTTCATCTGCGATGCATGTTTATCGCCACCACGTAATTGCTTTAGCGTCACCACATTCTGGGCCAGTTCTTCGTCGCCAAGAATAAGCGCTACTACCGCACCCTGCTTGTCGGCCTTCTCCATGCGCTTTTTGCCGTTGCCTTTGTAGCCGATCTCCGTGCGCACCCCGGCCGTGCGCAGCTCCTGCGTTAGTTTCCATGCTTCCGTTTCGGCGGCTTCACCCATCGGCACCACCGCCACCAGCGGGGGCAGCACGGGCGCACAATCACCCTGCAGCGCCACCAGCCGTTCGACACCGGCCGCCCAGCCGATACATGCGGTCGGTTGCCCGCCCATCAGCGTCACCAGATCGTTATACCGGCCGCCGGCGAGCACCGTGCCCTGCGCCCCGAGCTTATCGGTCGTGATCTCAAACACGGTATGCGAATAATAATCCAGCCCGCGCACCAGCTTCTCGCTGACGCGGTAGGCGATGCCCAGCGCATCGAGCCCGGCTTGTACTTTGGCGAAATGCTGCGCCGATTCGTCATCGAAATACGTATGCAAGGTCGGCGCCTGCGCAATAATCGCCCGGTCGCCTTCATCCTTTGAATCGAGAATGCGCAAGGGATTTTTCTCCAGCCGCAGCTTGCTGTCTTCGGATAGATTTGCTTGATGCGCCGCCAGATAGGCCACCAGCGATTCACGGTAGGCGGCGCGCGACCCGACATTACCCAGCGAATTGATTTCGAGCGTCACATCCGTGATGCCAAGCGCGCGCAACGTTTGCATGGCCAGGGCGATCATTTCTACGTCCGCCGTCGGTTCGGCAGCACCCAGCAGCTCGCAGCCGATCTGGTGGAATTGCCGCTGGCGGCCCTTCTGCGGGCGCTCGTAACGGAAGGCCGGGCCGTAATAGAAACATTTGAACGGCGCCAGTTGCTGCAAGCCGTTACTGATATAGCTGCGCACGATGGCGGCGGTAAATTCCGGGCGCAGGGTAAGGCTCTCGCCGCCACGATCGGTAAAGGTGTAGGTTTCCTTGGTCACGATATCCGACGTTTCGCCCACGGCGCGGTGGAACACATCGGAGAATTCAAACATGGGCGTATCGAGGCGGCGGTAGCCATAAAGCGCGGCGACGTCCTGCGCGGTGGTGGCCACCCGCTGGTGCTGCGCGCAGACGTCCGGCAACAGGTCATGCGTGCCGCGGACTGGTTGTAAGGGTTGGCTCATCGAATCTCGGTCTAAGGTTGCGCGCGAGCCTGTGCCCCTCGCTCCTCGCGCCTTGGCGCGGTGACTAGGGTGTTAGCCGCCCCGCTCTTCCGACGCAAGCGTTTCTTATGCGGCAATGCGGGCAAACCGCCGTGCGACGTAGGCCTCAAGCCGGGCTTTGAATTCCTCGGCGATATGATCCCCGCGCAAGGTGGCGACCTTTACCCCATCCTCGAACACCGGCGCGACCGGCGACTCACCAGTACCCGGCAGCGAAATACCGATATGGGCATGCTTACTTTCGCCCGGCCCGTTCACAATACACCCCATGACGGCCACGTTCATCGCTTCCGCACCTTTGAATTCCTTTGCCCAATGCGGCATACGCGCCCGCAAATACGTTTGAATGTCTTCGGCCAGCTCCTGGAAATAGGTGCTGGTGGTGCGTCCGCAGCCGGGGCAGGCCGTCACCAGCGGTGTGAAGTTGCGGATGCCCATCACCTGCAGCAATTCCTGCGCCACCAGCACTTCCTGCGTGCGCGAGGCTCCAGGTTCCGGCGTCAGCGAAATACGGATCGTATCGCCGATGCCCTCGGCCAGTAAAATACCCAGCGCTGCACTCGAGGCCGCAATGCCCTTACTGCCCATCCCCGCTTCGGTAAGGCCCAGATGCAGCGCATACGAGCAGCGTGCTGCCAGCGCACGGTACACGGCCACCAGATCCTGCACCCGGCTGACCTTGGCCGAGAGGATAATCCGTTCCTTTGCCAACCCGATCGCCTCGGCCTTGGCAGCATTCTCGAGGGCGGATTGCACCAGCGCTTCGCGATAGATTTCCTCGGCCGAAACCGGGTCGGCGGAGGCCGCATTCGCATCCATCAGCCGTTGGCTGAGCGCCTGATCCATCGAGCCCCAATTCACCCCGATACGTACCGGTTTTTTGTAGCGGATGGCTGCCTCGATCATGGCGCTGAATTGCACATCCTGCTTGGCACCGAACCCGACATTGCCGGGGTTGATGCGGTANNATAGTGGAAATCCCCCACCAGCGGCACCGCCGGGCCATTGGCCAATAATTGTTCGTAAATGGCTGGCACTGCGCGGGCACTCGCCTCGTTATTCACCGTGATACGCACCACTTCCGAGCCCGCGTCGGCCAGCGCACGCACTTGCGCCACGGTAGCCGCCACATCGGCCGTGTCGGTATTGGTCAT
>DITH01000048.1 GCA_002422745.1 Alphaproteobacteria bacterium UBA6189 | reverse complement strand
CGCCGAACACATGCGGGTGGCGGCGTACCATTTTATCGTTGATGGCCGCCGCCACCGCTTCGAAGTCGAAGCTGCCTTCCTCCTCGGCCATTTGCGCGTGAAACACCACTTGCAGCAGCAAGTCGCCAAGCTCCTCGCGCAGGGCAGTGCGGTCGCCGCTGGCAATTGCCTCCGCCACCTCATAAGCCTCCTCGATCGTATAGGGCACAATGCTGGCGAAATCCTGCTCCAGATCCCACGGGCAACCACCCTCGGGATGGCGCAGTTTTGCCATGATCGCCAGTAAGCGGGCCGTCTGGGGAAGCATGCTCATGGCTTAGGCTCCTCACAGGCGCGGCATTGCTGCCGGGCAGCTTTACGCAACGTATGAAATGCGTTGTCCGCGGCGTCGTACGCCATGAAACGGTCGTAATGGGCGTGGGGCCGAGCCACATCGCGACGATGTTTTACCGGGCACCAGTACCATTCGGTGCGCGCTAGAATCTCCTGCACATAGGCCACCACGCCGTTGGCATATTCACAGTAAATGCAGTTCAATTTATCGAGCCAGCCCAATCCTGAAAGCCTGGCGCGGTCGAACATCAGGTGGTCGCGCCGACGTACGCGGGGAATGCCATACACTCGAAAACACACGTGCTGGTAGAGGGTGGCGAATCCATCCGCGACCGCGATGGGCAATAACATGCCATAAATCAACGGTGCGCTGAGGTAGAGCAACGCGAAATGGAACGGACGGCGGCGCATACGGTGAAGCAGTGGTGTCATGCCCAAGCCCTACCGGCTTTGGTCGCGCATCGCAAGGCAGGAAGTAGTTGCGAACCCGGCCGCGCAATGCCATAACGCGCCCATGCCAAAACCTAGTTTTTTTCATCGCTATGCCAACCCGGCCGAGTTCCTGCGACTGCATGCGGCGCTATTGCCCATCGCCGTGGCTATGGGCCTGCTCACCGGCATGCTGGGACTGTATGGCGGATTAGTCGTTGCCCCGGCGGATTACCTGCAGGGTGAGGCGGTACGGATTATGTACATTCATGTGCCCGCTGCATGGATGAGCACGCTGATTTATGCGTTCATTGCCCTTGCCTCGGCCACGTTCCTGATCTGGCGGCATACGCTGGCCGAGTTGCTGGCGCGTCAGGCCGCTGCGATTGGCGCGGTGTTTACCCTCATCACCCTGCTGACCGGCATGTTATGGGGCAAGCCCACCTGGGGCGCCTACTGGGTATGGGATGCGCGATTAACCAGTATGTTGCTGCTGTTTTTCCTTTATCTCGGCTATCTCGGACTGGCCAGCATGGCTCCGTATCAGGAGCGCACCAAAACGGCCTGCGCCTGGCTGGCGATTGTCGGTGCGGTCAACCTGCCGATTATCAAGTTCTCGGTGGATTGGTGGAACACGCTGCACCAGCCGGCCAGCATTCTGCGCAGCGGTGGGCCAAGCATCCATAGCAGCATGCTCGTGCCGCTGATCCTTATGATCCTGTCGTTTGCTTTCCTGTTTATCGCGCTGCTGCTGGTGCGGGCGGAAACTGCACTCAAACAGCAAAAACTCCGCCGCTTGCAGATTCAAAAAATCGCGCGTAAGAACGCGGCGCTGGAGGAACCTCTATGACCTTTGTCGTGACCGACGCCTGTGTGCGCTGCAAATATACCGATTGCGTGGAAGNNGTCGACTGCTTCTATGAGGGCGAGAACATGCTGGTGATCAACCCCGATGAATGTATCGATTGCGGGGTGTGCGAGCCCGAATGCCCGGCCGAGGCCATTCACCCGGAAAACGAAGAATTGCTCAAATGGGTCGAGGTTAACCGCGAATACGCCATGCAATGGCCCAATATCACCAAGAAAAAAGATGCTCCCGCCGACGCCGATAGCTATAAAAACATGCCCGGCAAATTCGAAACCCTGTTCAGCCCAAATCCCGGCAGCGGCGACTAGGGCGCGGCATTAGGATAATGCATGGCCTTTCTGAGGGCTCATATCGAGCTCTTCCATAAGCCGCGCCATAGTCACATTGTCTATTTTTAATCGTTCCGGGTACAGCTCGGCCGTTTTCTCAGGCGTGCCTAAGTCGGCATAATAACGCGCAATGATATCTTTCGTCACCAGCCCTGAGTGCAATTTCCCGTCTTTTGTTTCATACATGGTGTGTTTCGGCATGCGGTAATACCCTATCGCCGGGTGCGCCGGGTCAGTAAACGCCTGTACGAAGTAAAGGACATTCAAGGGCGTATTAACTTTTTCTTCAACGATATAGCCGCTTCCATCGGGTGCTTTGCGGATACACGAGAAAAGTAAATCCTGTTTCAGTGTATCGAGTTTTGCCCGGATGCTGCGCACCGGTGGCTTGTCCATGGATTTGTTGAAGTGGAACTGTAATATATGCATACCGGAGCTTTCGTGCTTCTTTGCACCAACACCAAAATCTTCATCGGCCATGGAAGCCGCCGTCGCGAGAAGTAAGAAAGCTGGGTCTTCCGGGCCGAACTCAGCCACAAGATTAACAATAGATTGTTCTTTATGGGAAAAACCTGCTTTGCTTATCGCATCCAATGCTTTAATCACCGTACCGTTAACGGTAGGGTTTGCCAATTCGTCTGAACGCGTCGATTTATACATGCAGTGGGCTCCTCTTTCATGAGAGAATAACCCACCCATCCCCCGGGTAGGATGACAATTTCATGAAGTTGCCTCTGCCAACCGATTGATTTAGTGTTACTTTTCAAAATGCAAAAATAATAAATGGAAATTAACTAAAATTTTACCATTTTAATCAGCCGAAAATTGTGCTATACACAATGAATCCTTCGGACATTCCCGCGAGATGGAACTGCCAAGGATAGTGAATCCAAGTGTACGTTGGTTCGGCTCCTGCCTTGTGGCGGGAAGCCATTGTTTTAACAACACGCAAGCGCCGGTGACCCGGTGGCTACGGCATGTGAGGTATAACGACCATGGCGACTAAAGGTAAAGCAAAAGTAGCGAGCAAAGCGAACATTCCGGCAAAAGCCAAAACCAGCACCAAAGCCAAAACCACCAGCAAATCCTCGGCGCCTGCGAAAAAGCAAACGGCGACGACCAAGAAAGTCGCTTCGAAAGTTGCCGCTAAGTCCTCGGCGAAATCGTCGGTCAAGCCCGGCATGAAAAAACTGGACGTGAAGAAACCCGTCGCCCAGGCGCCGGTTGCCCAGGCGGTGATCCCGGTGGCTCCGGTGAAACTGGCCCCGGCCGCGGCCAAAAAAGGCTTCGCGGTGAATGAATATGTCGTTTACCCGACGCATGGCGTTGGCAAGATTCTTGGTATCGAGGCCGAAAAAATCGGTGACTACGAACTGAAAGTATTCGTCATTGCCTTCGAGAAAGACAAAATGACCCTGCGCGTGCCGGTTGGCCGTGCGGAAGCGGCGGGCCTGCGCCCGATTTCGCCGAGCGAGCAGATCAACCGCGCCCTGGCCACCCTGAAAGGCCGTGCCAAGATCGCCCGCGGTATGTGGAGCCGCCGTGCGCAGGAATACGAAGCAAAAATTAACTCCGGCAACCTGGTTCAGATCGCGGAAGTCGTACGTGACCTGCATAAGAACGTCGATCAAAGCGAGCGTAGCTACAGCGAGCGGATGATTTACGAAACCGCCATGCACCGTCTGTGCGGTGAAGTAGCTGCCTCGGAGCGCGTGGATATTAAAATTGCGCAGGACAAACTGCTTAAAGTGCTGCGCAAACAAGTAGCCGACCAAGCGGCAGCATAACGCTGAAATCGCCGCCCGCGAGCGGCAAACCACAACGACAAACCCCGCGAGAGCATATCTCGCGGGGTTTTTTGTGAAGCATTGGGCAGAAGGCTATAGGCTCGGGAAAAGGGCGTACGGGTGATCAGGCTATCCAGTTACCTGTCCAGATTCCAGATTCTGTCATTCCAATGAAAGCGGGAATCTTTGGAATGGCCATTATCAGCGCTCTCAGGATCCCTGCTTTCGCAGGGATGACGTCCGTGGGAGATCGGCCAGTCGCCAGTCTCCATACTCCAGTTCCACAGCCATCTAACCCGGCAAAGAAAAACCCCGCCAGTTGCCTGGCGGGGTTAATCTTGGGTAAACCTCGTTTGTTCTAGTAGCCGCTTTTCACGACAAACGAACAGGCGGTTGAAGAAGGATTATCAAGATCGTATTGCGGCGCGGTAGAATACGCCGAACCCGAAGGGGCCTGGTCGCCACAGCCGGCGGTCGTGCTGCCTTGGCTTTCCAGCGAGGTGAAGACACCCTGATCCGGACGGCCATCATCCATCTTGGTGTCGACGTTCCACGCTTCTTCCGCTTTCAGGACGCCGGTCGGCTGACCTGCAGTGGTGCCCGCACCGAAGAAGAAGGCATTGCCGTACGAACCGGCGTAGTATACCGACGACGTTGCGGCTACGGCACCGAGATTCATCGCGTTCCAGCCAGCATTACCGAGTTTCGAGCGTGGCACGTTCGTGCCGGCGGTCATCGTGGTGCCGGCCGCGTTAGTGTAGGTGCCTTCTACCAGCCCGGCCGCAGCCAAATGGATCCAGAAAGTAGAGATTTCGTTCGCACCGGCAGTGGTGGACGATTCAATCAGCCCATCGCCATCACCGTTATACGAGCCCCAGCCGAAGCTGCTGGCTTTTGCGAAATCGCCGGGAATGGCAAAATATTTGTCGCGGAACGCGCTGATAGCGGTGCCGTAACGTTGAAATTCAGTGGTGACTGCGCGAAGTTCGGATGCGCGAATGAGGGATTGCCCGGCGATGATACCCCCGGTGAGCAGACCCAGAATCACCAGTACGATCGAAAGCTCGACCAGCGAGAAGGCTTTTTTAGAGAGAGACGACATGGGTATATCCTTTGTGCGTGAATGGATAAGGGTTATCCAATGCTCTCAAGCCTAAGCTGTAAAGCTAAAAATTTCGTTAATGATAGGAAAAATACTACGCAAATGCATTGCACTGCAAAATTAGCACAGTGGAGGCGGATTAAGCCGGCTTCCGCTGGGTCATTAACTGCTTGATTTCAGCGATCGCCTTGCCCGGGTTCAGGCCCTTCGGGCAGGTTTTTGCGCAGTTCATGAT
>DITH01000037.1 GCA_002422745.1 Alphaproteobacteria bacterium UBA6189 | reverse complement strand
ACCGTCGGCCCGCACACATACATGCGTACATGCGCCGCATCGAGCGGGGTAAAGGGGTCGACCGTGCGGGTTAGGGTGTTGGATAGGCGAATTGTCATGCGATCTTCATACACAAGATACGGGCACTGTCTATAGATCGCGCCTATAAAACAAATTCGAGACACGCAATGGACACCCCTTTAACGACTGTCAGTAACATCGCTACCCGCCAACCGGGCCACCACACCTTCCAGCATATCATGCGTGTCATTCGCGAGGGCAAGCAAGGCCAGCCGCGTCATTGGGTAGACGACCGTGGGGATCGTCAGAAACTAACGGTGACCATGCCCGACGAACGCACCAACCTTCGTATTACGCGTTCTCCAAAGCACGATTATTACGATGTAGGGCCTGAAGCACAGCGCCCAAGTGAGGCAAAAGACCCCGTTTTTCTGAATGAAGTCTTAACCCGCATTAGTGCTTTTTATGCGCAGGAACGCGAGAATAACCGCCTGATTGATGGCCATCTGAGTGCGGATGCCGTGACACGAATACTGGCTTCCGTTCGGGAAATGCCCTGCAATCGCAGCGTGGGTACTGAACAGTCGATGCAAGTCGGCGCCTAGGCCACTTCACCCTTCAAACGCTTTTCCGCCCGTTCGCGGCCGATCAGGGCCAGCACCGTTTTCATCTCGGGCCCATGCTCCATACCCGTTAAGGCAAGACGCAGCGGCATGAACAGCTCTTTGCCCTTGCGTCCGGTTTTTTCTTTCACCGCGGCCACGAACTGGTCCCAGCTCGCCTCGCTCCACTCGCCGGTGGGCAGCAGGGTCGCCGCCTCGCTGGCAAACGCGGGGTCGGCAATCTGCGGGGTGATCGGCTGCTGAATAATCTCCCACCAGTCGCGCACATCGTCGAGCGTGGTCAAGTTCGCCTTGATGCTTTCCCAGAAGGCAGCATCGATGGAAATACCCCGCGCATCGAGCTGGGCATGCACTTCGGAAAATGGCATCAGATGTAGCAATTTCTGGTTCAACCGCTCAACCTCCGCCGGGTCGTAATTCGCCATCGCACGGCCCAGTTTTTTGATGTCGAACTGCGCGACCAGTTCCTCCAGCGACGGGGCCAGCTCAATCGCGTCCGACGTGCCGATGCGCGCCAGGTAGCTCGTCATCACCAGCGGGAATACGCCGTTCTCGCGTAGCGATTTAATATCGCCACCTCCGGCACGCTTGCTGATTTTGCCCTCTTTCATCTTGAGCAGCGCCATATGGCCGAACACCGGCGGCCGGTAGCCCAGCGCTTCCATGATCTGCACCTGAATGGCGGTATTGCTCACATGGTCTTCGCCGCGAATAATATGGGTAATACCCATCTCGCCATCATCGACCGACGTTGCGAGGGTAAACAACACCACCCCATCTTCACGAAACAGCACCGGGTCCGACAGATTGCCGCCCTGAAATTCCACCGGCCCGCGCACCATATCGTCCCAGCGAATCGGCGCATGCTCCAGCTTAAAGCGCCAGTGCGGGCGCCGTCCTTCGGCCTCGTAGGCCTGGCGTTTCTCGTCGCTATCGGTGAGCCCGGCACGGTCATACACCGGCGGCAGGCCGCGGCCGATCAGCATTTTGCGCTTCACTTCCAGCTCTTCCGCCGTTTCATAGCAGGGGTAAAGCCGCCCATCGGTCACCAGCTTCATTTTTGCTTCGTCGTACTTGGCGAAACGGTCGGACTGCTTGGTCAACACATCCCATTCCAGCCGAAGCCATTGCAGATCCTGCTTCAACCCTTCTTCGTATTCAGCGCGCGAGCGTTCAGCATCGGTATCGTCGATACGTAGCATAAATTGGCCGCCGAGCGATTTGGCAAACAGGTAATTCATCAGCGCCGTGCGGGCATTGCCCACATGCAACCAGCCGGTAGGGCTCGGGGCGAAACGAACGAGTGGAAGGGTATCGGCCATAAAAAAATCCTCTAAGCCCGCGAGCGTTAGAGGATTTTTTTAGAAACATCAACGTGTCAGATAGGAGTTTTAAGCGCTTCCCTGCTTTGCCTTAATACCGGCCAGCTTCTCGCCCATCGCCTCTTCGGATGCCAGTTTCTGGCGAATGGCTTCCAGCGCCTTGGCATCTTGCTGGCGGGCCCACATGGCTTCCATCCCGCGTTCAATATCGTCGTGTAATCGGTTAATGGTCATCGGCAGCTCCTTGTTCTTATCTCGCTAGCCTACGCCCTAAACGGTAAAGATTTCGTAAAATTCCCCGGATTAAATTACCCGCGGCCGCGGCCGGGTGGTTCCGTCGGCCCTGCCTCGGGGCCATGTGCCAAGGATAATTGTGCCGCCAACGCGCCCGCCCAATCTTTCATTTCCGCTTCTGTCGCTGTGTAAGAGGTTGCAGGTGATGCGGATAAATTACGTGCAATGAGCGCGCGCCAAGGGCCAGGCTTGCCATTTTCGTTTGCAGGCCGTGGCGGATAGTTTTGTAGCGCGTCTAAGGCTTTGCGATGCTCTTCGGCATAGGCGCTCGCAGTTTCCTTTGCCGCACACTCCAGCCGTTCTTTGCGATAGGGATCGACAGGCCCCTCGTCCCTATGCGGGGCCACGGCAATCGGCGAAATTTTTTCTAAGGAATGCGGCTGATCCATGGGCCGATCATAGCGGATTTCCCACTTATCGGGTATGACAATTGCGTGAAATTACTGAAACCGCCAGCGGTTGGTGATGGGCCAGCGGCGGTCGCGGCCAAACGCCATCGGGGTGATTTTCACCCCCGGCGCGCTTTGCCGGCGCTTATATTCCGCCGCACCCACCAGCCGCGCCACCTTTTCCACCACCGGCCGCTCCAGCCCTTCCGCCACCAGCTCGCTCACGCTCAATTGCCGCTCGATCAACCCGCGCAGAATCGTATCGAGTACCGCGTAGGGCGGCAGCGAATCCTCGTCCTTCTGCCCGTCGCGCAGCTCGGCCGTCGGCGGTTTGGTGATCATCCGTGCGGGAATCACCTCCCCCGCCGGGCCGAGGAACCCTGCCGCCTCCAACTGGTCGCGCGTGCAGCTATTGCGCCATTCGGAAAGCTTTTGCACCGTGGTTTTGTACACATCTTTCAGCACCGAAAACCCGCCGCACATATCGCCGTACAGCGTCGCGTAGCCCACCGACATTTCCGACTTATTGCCCGTCGTCACCAGCATCGGGCCGAATTTATTGCTCACCGCCATCAGCAGCAGGCCGCGCAGCCGCGCCTGAATATTCTCCTCCGTCGTGTCGGGCGCGGTTTCGGCGAATAACGGCGCTAAGGTCTCGGCCACGGCATGCATCGCCGGGGTGATGGGCACCGTTTCCAGACGCATGCGGAATGCGTCGGCCAAGGCTTTGGCGTCTTCCACACTATCGACCGAGGTAAAGGGCGACGGCAGTAGCAGCGCCCGCACATGTTCGGCGCCCAGCGCATCGGCCGCAATCGCCGCCGTCAGCCCGGAATCGATACCGCCGGAAAGCCCGAGCACCACGCCGGGGAAGTTATTTTTCCCCACGTAATCGCGCAAACCCAGCACCAGCGCGTGGTAGATGGTTTCTTCGTCACCCTTGGTGGCGGCCATCGGCCCGGCCACGCATTGCCAGCCAGCCCCTGCCTTCTCCCAGCGCGTCAGCGCCATTTCCTCACGATATTCCACCAGCCGCGCCACATCTTCGCCCGCGGCACTGACCGCGTATGACCGGCCGTCGAATACCAGCTCGTCCTGCCCGCCCACAAGGTTCAGGTAAATCAGCGGCAGCCCGGCCGCCTGCACCGCGTCGCATACCACTTGTTTGCGCTGCCCGGCTTTGCCGATATGGTAGGGGCTGCCATTCTGCACCAGCAGGATTTCCGCGCCCTGCGCGGCCAGCGTCCGGGCGGCCTCCACGTCCCACACCTCTTCGCAGATCAGCAGGCCGAGGGCGATGCCACGCCAGTTCACCACCGCCGGCGGCGTGCCGGGGGCAAACACGCGCATTTCGTCGAACACCCCGTAATTGGGTAAATCATGCTTGGCGCGCAGCAGCGTGACCTTGCCGCCGGAAGCCAGCAGGCTGGCATTATACACCAGCCCATCGTCGAACCACAGGCTGCCGAAGATCAAATCGCAGGGCAGGTCTTTGGTTTGCTCGGCCAGTTTCTGAGCCGCCGCCAGCGCCGCCTCGCGAAAGGCCGACACCAGCACGAGATCCTCCGGCGGATAACCCACCAGCGCCATTTCCGGATAGAGCACCAGATCGGCGCCAAGATCGGCCGCCTGTGCCGCATAGGCCAGCATTCGCGCTGCATTGCCCGACACATCGCCCACCACCGGGTTCATCTGCACCAGCGCGATATTAAGCTGTCTTATCACTTCCATGCTGCTATCTACGGCGGCATCCCCTCACGAAACAAGCGAATCTTCATAGAAACGTCACACATAATTTAGTTCTTTATTATAAAAGATGCGGGCATTCACACTGGAGAACAGCCGATGTCGATTAGAACCGCCCAAGTAAAATTAAAAGAGTTGACCGGTATTTCGTGGCGCCACGATAGCGAAGCATCTAAATTCCACACCGGCCCCCTGAGTATGGCGACCGCAGAATTTGTGTTAGACCATCTTAAAAGTAGAGGCATCGGCGCCAGCGCGACGAACCATAATTTTGAAGTCTCGGTTGACGCAGAACTCGCGAAGTATATTTCCGATCTTTATATACGACCTACGTATGTTAAAGCTTCTGCTCAAGCTCCGGCAAGATCGTAAATAAATCCCCCACCAGCCCGTAATCGGCCATCTCGAAGATTGGGGCGTTTTCGTCCTTGTTGATGGCAACGATGACCTTGCTTTCCTTCATGCCGGCGAGATGTTGGATCGCGCCCGAAATACCCACCGCAATGTAAAGCTCCGGCGCCACCACCTTACCCGTCTGGCCCACCTGGTAGTCGTTGGGCACATA
>DITH01000178.1:6168-13561 GCA_002422745.1 Alphaproteobacteria bacterium UBA6189 | reverse complement strand
ACCAGGCTGCGCTACACCCCGACATGGGAAAAGAAGCACGCGTATAGCGCTGCCATAAGGCGCGGTCAAGAAGGGCTTTGCCGGATACGATGTTTTTTGGAGCGGATGTAAAATGGTCGGGGAGACAGGATTTGAANNCTACCAGACTGCGCTACTCCCCGACTGCGGCTGTTATACGGGCCAAGTTCGCAAATACAAGCTGCATTGTCGCCTGCCTGCGTTTCTCGTGCATTGGCCGATTGACTGCGCATCGAAAGCCGATATGGTGGCGCGCTATGACGCAACACCCCGCATTCACCGGTGCTTACACCGCCATGATCACCCCGCTTAGCGAAAGCGGCGTCGATTACGCGCAGCTCGAAACGTTCACCGAATGGCAAATCACCAAGGGCATTCATGGCCTGGTACCGTGTGGCACGACGGGCGAATCGCCGACCCTCACGCCCGAGGAACATAAGGAAGTCGTCGCCGCCACCGTGCGCGCCACCAAAGGTCGGGTGAAGGTAATGGCAGGCACTGGCTCGAACGCCACTGCCGAAGCCATCGATTTCACCCGCCACGCGGAAGAAGCCGGCGCCGATGCAGCGCTGGTCGTGACGCCCTATTATAACAAGCCGACGCAAGAGGGACTGTTCCAACATTTCAAAGCGATTGCCGACGCCACCGCCTTGCCGATTTTTATTTATAATATTCCCGGCCGTTCGGTCATCAACATGACGGATGCGACCATCGCCCGCCTGGCCGAGCAATGCCCGACCATCGCCGGGCTGAAGGATGCAACGGGCGACCTTGCCCGCGTCGCGACCCTACGCCACCTGCTGGGCGACCGGCTGCAATTATTTTCGGGCGAGGACATGACCGCCGTCGGCTTTAACGCGATGGGCGGGCAGGGGGTCATTTCGGTGGTGTCAAACATCATGCCGAAAGAAACTGCCGCCGTACAGGAACTCACCCTTCGCGGGGATTATGCCGGCGCGCGTGCAGCCCATGCGCCGTTGGTGCCACTCATCAGCAGCATGTTTATCGAAACCAATCCGGTACCGGTGAAATACGCCGCCGCGCTCATGGGCAAATGCACTCACCATATCCGTCTGCCGCTGGTGCCGCCGACCGACGCGACCCAGCAGGCAATTCGTGCTGCCTTACAGGACGCAAAATTGATCTGATTCCCGTTACGGTGTGGGCACCTGAAAATGTTCTGCGCTTTCGCAAGAACGACAAATTATGTAAGATACCGTTATGGCAAAAAAACCAACAGCTACCGCGCCGACATCCAAACCACCGGCGAAAAAACAAAAACCGCCGGAGAAGCCCGCCGTTGCCGTGAACCGCAAGGCGCGGTACGAATATAGTATCGATGATACCATGGAAGCGGGCATCGTGTTGCTGGGCACCGAAGTGAAGTCGCTGCGCCAGGGACGGGCCAATATCGCTGAATCCTATGCCAGCCATAAAGAAGGGGAGATCTGGCTGTGGAATGCCGATATCCCGGTCTACGACCACGGCAACCGTTTCAATCACGAGCCACGGCGCGGCCGTAAGCTGTTGCTGGGCAAACGCCAGATCAAAAAACTCATCGGCTTGCTAAAGGTGCGCGGCACGACATTGATTCCGTTGAAGCTCTATTTCAACAAGCGGGGCTTCGCGAAGCTGGAGCTGGCGGTTGCCCAGGGCAAGACACAATACGAAAAACGCGAAACCATCAAAGCGCGCGACTGGAAACGTGAACAGGGTAAGCTGCTGAAAAGCTAGCACTTACAAACTGTCACACAAATTTCTTGGTTTGGCGCTTGCACCGAGGATGGTTAACGAATAGTTAATGCGCCATGCTGAAATCGATGCGTCATTTCCTTACCCACACGGCGGGCAGCCTACCGGCTAACGCGCCACCACCTGCTGTGCCGCTACGACGCAATCACTTGCCGCTCGAAAAAATTACCATCGGCAATGCGCTTGTCTTTGCCGAGGACTGTCCGATTCTCGACCTCAGCGCTCAGCAATGCCCGATATACCAACTGCGAAAAATACGCTTTGGTGCGGAGCAGGTTAAAAGCTTTCTCTTCAGCATCGATGGGGTGGAAGGTTACAGTCTCGCCATCGCCGAGGACGAGGACGGGCACTACCTTGCTCTTTCGCGTCAGCTCGACGAGGCCGAGCAGGACCGCTGGTTCGGACGCGACGCGCTGAGTTTTTTCACCGAAGAAAGCACCGCAAAAACGATCCGCTGCAAGGTCGACCCATCGCAGGAAAACGGCTGGGCGGCGGCGCGCTATATCAAATCGGTCGACTGGATTGAAGGCGGCGTCCTTAGCAAGCAGGGCGAAAGCCTGTTTCACTATAATTTACTGGTCAATGAAACCGGCGAAAAAGCGCTCGAGATCGAGCACGACGACACTACCGGCCGCAACCGCGTCTATGTCACCGTGTACCGTCCGGTGGAGGATATCGCCCGCATCGCTGAAAACGTACCGCATATTGCCCGTCCTAAAAAAACACCCGTACCGGTAGCAGCTAACAACAATACCGCCCCGGCACGCCATGTGCGGCCCGATTTTCGGCGGGCGAGCGAAGAAGAAATTCATATTCCACCGGTCGACAGCTCATCGACGCCGGGTGAACTCACGCCGGATGGCCCGCCGCTTCCATCCTTCCTGATGTCACGTAGCGAGCAGCAATATATCTCGCTCGACGAGGTGATTCCGCCCGAGCCCGAGCGCGTTCGTTGCGGCATTCGCCCGGCCAAGGCACTGCTCGACGTCGCTCTGGAACGCGGCGTGCGCGTGCGCGACGTGCTGCGCGAATTGCTGGGGCTGGAATCAGCCCTCTCGGAAGAAGTCATTTTCGAGCTGCCCCTATCGGATAAGGATTACCGCCAACTTGCCCAGCGCTACCGTGTGCGGGCCGATGCGCGCGAGGAAATCCGCCTGCGCCTGCAGGAAGAACTCCGCAGTAAACTGCTTTCCTGACGATTCGCCATTGCAGGCCGCCCGTGGCCTATGGCATGGTGCGTCCCTAACGCGCCCTGATGGTATCATGAAGATCGCAACCTTACTTCCCGGCCAGCCGATGGCCGATGTCGCCGCCGCGCATCTGCGTAAGACCTATGGCGCAAGGTTGGCGGAAACGATGCTGTTGCTGCCCACACGGCGAGCGGCGCATCTTATCCGCCACGCTTTGACTCAGGCGAGCGACGGCACGGTGCTGCTAGCCCGCATGCTGGCGCTGGGCGATCTGGAAGCCGAATTACCCGGCCTGCTACCGCCAGCCCAATGGCCCCACCTGCACGCCTTACCCCCGGCTATGCCTGAATGGCGGCGGCTGGCTTTACTGATGCAGCAGGTGCATAGTTTCGGCCGCAGCCGCGGCGAGGCGTTGGATGCGGTGCAGACCTTGCGACTGGCGCAGGAGCTCGCCCAACTGCAGGATCGCTGTGTGCGCCACGGAGTGGCCCTCACCATGGAGGGGCTGAATCAACTCCCCATGCACGATACGGCAGGCACGCATTGGGAACTATCCCGCCGGTTTTTGTCGATCGTGGCCGAAACATGGCCCGCCATCGAAGCCGAAGAGGGGATGATTACTGTAGCCGCCCGGCAAGTGGCCCTGCTCACCTTTCTGGCGGAGCAATGGGCGCAGACGCCGCCCGTCATGCCGGTGATCGCCATTGGCTCGACGGCCAGTCAGCCTGCCACCGCCCAACTGCTGCGCGTAATTGCGGGTATGGAGCAGGGGAAAGTATTGCTGCCCGGGCTCGATCCCGCAATTTCTCCACAACGCTGGCAATGTGTGAGCGCAGGCGATCCGCTTTTTTACCTGAAACAGTTTCTCGATAGCCTTTCGCTAACCCCGGCTGACATTCCTGCGCTCGGCCACCATGAATCCCCGGCGCGCGCCAGCCTTTGGCTCGCTGCCCTTACCTGCAGCGAGCAGGTGCCCGAATGGCGCGAGCAGGCCCCACCAACGCCGGAGAGCTATCGGGGGATCACCCTACTGCCCTGTGCCCATGCGGAGGAAGAGGCGCGGGTGCTGACCCTGCTCATCCGCGAAGCGGTAGCCGAAGGCAAACGCACGGCACTGATCACGCCCGACGAAGGGCTTATGGCGCGGGTTGCGGCCCATCTGGCGCGCTATCGCATTCAGCCCGACCGGCTGAAGCGGGGCACGCTGGCCACCACCGAAAGCGGTAGCCTGCTGCTGTTGATGCTCGATTATGCGGCCAATGCCACCCGCAGCCTGCCGCTGTTGAGTCTACTGCGCCACCCGCTATGGCCCGCAGAGTGGCAGGCGTGGCTGGCTGAGGCTGAGCCCTATTTTCGTGGACTGGTACGCCATACACCGGGTCAACTGCCGGCGTTGCCGGCGCCGCTGCGCGAATCGCCATTTTATGGCCAGGTGCAACAATTGGCGCGCCAACTGGCAGAGTGGCCTCGCCAACGGCAACCGATCAGCAGCTGGGTGAAAGCGCTGATGGATCATCTGCCGGTCGAGGGCGAGGGCCGCGACCATGCCGCCGATGCGCTGGAGGGGTTAAGCCATGCCGATATGCTCGGCGATTTAACGCTCGACGACGCACAGGCGCTCATCGGGGAAGCATTGCAGGCCGATTGGCGCGGCGGCATCCACCAGGCGCATCCTGGCATCGTGATGCTCACACCGGTGGAAGCACGGTTGCAGCAATTCGACCGAGTGCTGCTGGCCAATATGCAAGACCAGCTTTGGCCCGGCCTCACGCGGCCTAACGCCTGGTTAAATCTCGCGGCCCAACAGACGCTGGGGTTACCGTCACCGGAAACTGAGATGAGCCTGATGGCGCACGATACCCTGCTGCTTGGTAGCCAGCCGGAAGTGTTTTTAAGCTGGCCGGCACGTGATAGCGGCAACCCAACCACTCGCTCGCGGTATATTGAACGTCTGGTCACGTATCTCGCGGTGCATGGCATCCCCGAGGCGCAGCTGGAAGCCCCCCATTACCGCCACTGGGCGAAAAGTTTGGATGCGGCCGAGCATTATCGCCCGGCACCGCCTGCATCACCCATGCCGCCTGCATCGCGGCGACCGAAAGCCATGGCGGCCAGTCGGCTCGATAAGCTCACCACCGATCCGTATTACCTCTATGCCTGTTACACGCTGGGCCTGCGCGAGCGCGACATGGTCGACAAGGAAGCCGATGCCAGCGAACTTGGCATGCTGGTGCATGGGGCACTGGCGGAGCTCACAGGGCACTGGAACGCCACCGACCGCGCCGCGGACGCGCAGGAGATCGCCGCCATGGCTGAACAGGCACTGATGCCGTTTGCGGCCAACCCGCATGCGGCCCTGTTCTGGAAGCAACGTCTGGGCCGTGCCTTGCATTTCGTCAACACCCACGAGGCCGCACGTCGGGCGATCCGCTCCCAGGTGCGCGCCGAAGTTTCGCTGGAACAGCCCATCGCGTTTGCCGAGCTACCCGGCACAGCATTGACCTTGCGCGCCCGGCTCGATCGGGTGGAAGAGGGGCCGGAAGGCATGGCGATCAGCGATTATAAAACCGGTGCCATCCCCAGCAACGCCGAAGTGGCCGATGGCCGGGCGCCACAATTGCTTGCGTACGCCCTGATGCTGGAAGCGGCGGGCAAGCGGGTCGACCAGCTCGATTACTGGGAAATGCCGGCCGGCCGCCGCACCGGCGACATTAAACCCATCGATGTGGATGCCGACATGCTCGCCCAGCTGCACCAGTTACTGGAAACCTTCATGAACCCAGCATCGCCCTTACTGGCCCGGCCGCTCGCGAACACCAAAGCCGAACGCTACACCAACCCGTATGACGGCATCAGCCGTTACGACGAATGGGCGGGATAATTATGGAATAAAGCCGTAAAGTAGTAATTGGCATTGTACGGAGACCATATCGTATCGATATTCGCTGGTATCTGCTATTTGCGTCGTATGGCAGTTGGTAAAATTCTTCTGCGAACGTAGTTTGCCTAATGCTGGCTTGCCATCATCCATCTTTGCATCAATGTTCCATGCTTCGGAGGGAATTAAAGCAGGTCGCTCAGTATTTATAGTACCTTGCGTTCGACCAAAAAAGAGTACATTGGCGGCATTTCCAGCCCAGTAATAGGCATTCGCGGGGTCAGGGGTTCCTTTCGATTCAACACTATACCCAGTATTGCTTATTTTCCCCGATGGCACATTACTGCCGGGCACCGCATGCCGCGAGTTGCCAGTACTACCTTCAATACCAGAATATACCCCCTCGATGAGACCAGCATTGGCAAGGTGCTGCCATAGGCGGAAATGCTCATTGGAGATAGTTAGCCAGTCGGAAATATATCCATCTGCATTGCCGTTACATGTGTTTTGAGGGTTCAGTAGCGCACGTGAATCAGTGATTTTACAAGCATTGCCCACGGCAGCTTCACCCCAAAAACGGGTGGCATTATTCATGTCGCCAGGACGAGCCAAGTATTTATCTTGGAATGCTCGGGCAGCTAATTGAAAACGATTAATATCCTCAATGATAGAACGCAGCTCCGAAGCACGGATAAGTGATCTCCCGACTAAAATACCACCGACGAGCAGCCCGAGAATAACCAACACAATGGCTAATTCAATGATAGAAAAACCAAAGGTTTTTCTAATCATCGTCCTGCGATTTGATCTCGGCGAGCTTTTTATTGATCTCGGCGATCGGGTCGATCGGCTGGAAGAATGTCGCCGGGTCTGCCCCGTACATCTCGGCCACTTTCAGGGTGACATCCTCGGGCGGGGTCTGCCCCTCGGCCGAGACGATGACTTCGCCGTAAGTGTCGAAATTATACAAATCAATCTGCCCGGCGGCCTCGGCGGCTTTGAACGCATCGAACTGCGACGGCTTCACCGCCACGTAGCACCAGAACGGGCCACCATGGTCCATCTTCCCGTAAAGCAGCATGATGACACGGCTTAGCTGATCCGCCTCCTCGGCATTCACCGGAGTGGCGGGGGGATTAATTGGCTCGTTCATCCGTGCTCCTTTCTAGGCAGCTTTGGCGTTCGCCGTTCCCATAATCTGGCGCATTACATATTGCAGAATGCCACCATGACGATAATATTCAAGCTCTTCCGTGGTGTCGATACGGCAAAGCACGGTGATTTCCTCTTTTTTGCCGTCCGCCCGCACGATGGTCGCTTTCAGCTCCTTACGCGGGATCAGGTTCTCGGCAACCCCTTCGATGGTCACCACTTCATCGCCTTTTAGTTTAAGCGACTGGCGGCTTTGGCCATTCATAAACATCAGGGGCAATACCCCCATGCCGACAAGGTTGGAACGGTGGATCCGCTCGAAGCTTTCGGCAATCACCGCCTTAACGCCCAGCAGCATCGTGCCTTTGGCCGCCCAATCGCGGCTGGAGCCGGTGCCGTATTC
>DITH01000178.1:0-6152 GCA_002422745.1 Alphaproteobacteria bacterium UBA6189 | reverse complement strand
CCGCGCATCATCACCTCGTGGTTGCCACGGCGCGAACCATAGGAGTTGAAATCCTCCGGCGGCACCAGATGTTCGGTAAGATAACGTGCCGCGGGCGAGGTTTTGCTGATATTGCCCGCCGGCGAGATATGGTCGGTGGTGATCGAGTCGCCGAGAATAGCAAGCACCCGTGCGGCCGAAATGTCGCTCAGGCCGCCTTGTACCGATTTGGTCATCCCCTCGAAATAGGGCGGGTTTTGCACATAGGTCGATTGATGGTTCCATGCGTAGGTAAGCCCTTCCGCCACCGGAATCGCCTGCCACTCTTTCTCGCCACGGAACACGTCGGCGTATTTTTCCATGAACATGTCGCGCGTAACTACCGCATGCACGGCTTCGGTCACCTCGTGGTTGCTCGGCCAGATATCGCGCAGGTACACCGGTTGGCCATCGCTTCCCGTGCCCAGCGGCTCCGTGGTGATATCGATTTCCATACTGCCGGCGAGGGCGTAGGCCACCACCAGCATCGGGCTGGCCAGGTAGTTGGCACGCACGAGCGGGTGGACTCGGCCTTCGAAGTTACGGTTGCCCGAAAGTACCGACGCGACGACCAGCTGGTTTTCACGGATCGACTGCTCGATCGGCTCGGGCAGGGGGCCCGAATTGCCGATGCAGGTCGTGCAGCCATAGCCCACAAGGTTGAAACCCAGCGCATCAAGCGCGGTTTGCAGCCCCGATTTCTCCAGGTATTCCGTCACGACTTTGGAGCCGGGGGCCAGCGAGGTTTTTACCCATGGCTTGACCTCAAGCCCGCGTTCATGCGCTTTTTTGGCGACAAGCCCGGCCCCCATCATCACATAGGGGTTCGAAGTATTGGTACAGCTGGTAATCGCCGCAATCACCACCGAACCATGCTGCAGCGGGAAGGGCTCCCCCTCGACTGCTACTTTTACGCCGGATGGCAGTTTGCCCGCGTTCAGTTTTGGCATCTCGTTAGCAAATCCTTCGGCGGCGCGGCTTAACGGTACACGGTCCTGCGGGCGTTTGGGCCCGGCGAGCGAGGGCTCCACCGTGCTCATATCGAGCTCGAGCGTATCGGTGAAGATCGGCTCGGCGTAGCTTTCATCGCGCCACATGCCCTGAAGCTTCGCGTAAGCCTCGACCAGTGCGATGGTTTCCTCATCGCGGCCGGAGAGATGCAGGTAGTTGATCGTTTCCTTATCGATCGGGAAAATCCCGCAGGTCGCGCCGTATTCCGGTGCCATATTGCCAATGGTGGCACGATCAGCCAGCGGCAGGGTCGACAACCCTTCGCCGTAGAATTCCACGAATTTACCTACCACGCCTTTGGCGCGCAGCATCTGCGTGACGGTAAGTACCAGGTCGGTCGCCGTCGTGCCCTCCTTCAGGCGGCCGGTGAGTTTGAAACCGATCACGTCGGGAATCAGCATCGATACCGGCTGGCCAAGCATGGCGGCCTCCGCCTCGATACCGCCCACGCCCCAACCGAGTACGCCAAGGCCGTTGACCATGGTGGTATGCGAATCGGTGCCGACCAGTGTATCGGGATAAGCGACGGTTTCGCCATTCTCTGTTTTCGTCCAGACCACCTTGGCCAGATATTCCAGGTTCACCTGATGGCAGATGCCGGTGCCAGGCGGTACCACGCGGAAATTATCAAAGGCTTTTTGCCCCCAGCGTAGGAATTCATAGCGTTCCATATTCCGCTGCATTTCAAGCGCCACGTTCTCGGCAAAGGCGGTCGGCGTCGCGAATTTATCGACCATCACCGAATGGTCGATGACCAGGTCTACCGGTGCTAGCGGGTTAATACGTTCCGGCTTGCCGCCTAGGTTGGTTACCGCATCGCGCATCGCGGCAAGGTCGACCACGGCAGGGACGCCGGTGAAATCCTGCATCAGTACGCGGGCAGGGCGGTAAGCGATATCGCGCGGCTCGGATTTAGTGGTGAGCCAGCGGCCGAACGCCTCAATATCCTCGCGCTTGACCGATACTCCGTCTTCGTAGCGCAGCAAATTCTCGAGCAAAATTTTAAGCGAGAAGGGCAGCCGGCTGAAATCGACCCCAAGTTTGATGCCCGCTGCCGGAATGGCGTAGGCTGTGTATGGCTTGCCGCCAACGGTGAGGGTGGTTTTGGCGTTAAAACTATTCTGCGAGGTCATTCTGGGCTCCATCCCGTTACGGGTAGTTGTTATTGATTGATTGGCACACACGTTCTAAATGCTAGGGGCAAGCTGCAATATAAACTTGCGCGATACCGGTGCAAACGATCCTTTTTTTCTGGGGCGTGGAGGATGAGTAACAGTTTAGAGCTTCTCGACCTTCAGGTCACGCGGGATGGGCAGCCGCTGATCCATGGGCTCACCTACCGCCTACATAGCAACGAATTGCTGGTGGTGCAGGGGCAAAACGGCGCGGGGAAAACCACGCTACTAAAAACGCTGGCGGGGCTGCTGCCGCCAAGCGGGGGCGAAATCCGCCTTAATGGCGAACAGCTCACGCATGATTTCCATCCGCGGCCGCTTTTTATCGGCCATAAGCGCGGCCTCACCCCAAGCCTGAGCGTGGCCGATAATGTGCGCGTCTGGGCACGCGCCGCCCGTAACGACGAACTTTACCGGGCCGCACTCCATTTTTTCGATCTCGAAGGGCTCGAGGATGTGCCCTTGCAACAGCTTTCGGCCGGCTGGCAGCAACGCGTGGCGCTCACGCGCCTCATCACCATGCCGGCCTATCTGTGGCTGCTCGATGAACCGACCGCCAATCTCGATAAAGCGGGGGTCGAGCGGCTGCATGCGCTGCTACAAACGCGGCTCGAGCAGGGCGGCATGGTCGTGATGACTAGTCATCATAGCCAAATCGAAGGTGAAAATGTTAAATTCATTAATATCAGTAATATGGATAGCAATATTGAGGTGATTCACTAATGTGGACTCTCTTTCAACATGAAGTGAAATATTACTTTAAGAATATCGATGAAGTTATTTATATAACTGGATTTTTCTCTCTTATGGTGTTGGCGGTGCCACTGGGATTGCAACAAAGTCAACTCGGCGCGCTCGCAGCCCTTGCACCAGCTATTCTATGGATGGCCATGGTAGCCAGTATCGGGCTCGGCGCTTTGCCCTTGTTCCAGCGTGATGCCGAGCAGGGGGTTATAGAGGTTTACCAGCAACTGCCACGCAGTCTCTATAATGTCGTGCTGGCGAAATGGCTGGCCTTTTACCTGGTTACGTTGGTGCCGATGTTGCTCATATTACCCATCTTTATAGGGCTGATGGATATTGCCGGCGCTAGTGTGTGGCATTATGCCGCCGGGGTCACTGCCGGAGTCGGCGCGCTCAGCATCATTGCCACGCTGGCTGCCGCCATGACCATCGGCTTAGCGCGAGCACGGGCCATTAGTATGTTGATCGCGCTACCACTCGCAACGCCGGTGATTATTTTCGGTAGCGAATATTTGCGTCGTAGTGGGGAGTTGGGCGAGCCGCAATTGTTGTTTCTGGTCGCGTTCAGCATCTTTCTACTGCCCATTATGGTGTTGGCCAGCGCCGCCTGCATCCGTGCCAGTAATTAGCGTTTGGCGCCGCCAATAGGGCCGCGGGAGTGGCGGGATTTCATTCCACATACCCTGCAAACCGCCATCCTTAATATCCTATAATATGTATTATGGAAAGTAATGATGGGTGTTTAAGGCGATGGTGCGGAAATCTACGTTATCGCGATCCCTCGCTTAGCGCGATAGCACCACCGAACCTTCCGTGCTCAGTTGAATCGTCATCCCATCATAAGCAGGCACCACGTTTGGTGGCAATTCTCGGAGCAGCTGTTCGTATTCAAGCTCATGGGCCATATGGGTTAGGATACTCAGCCGTGGCTTAAGCCGGTCAATCCAAGCAAGTGTTTTCTCCAGATGTGCATGGGTTGGCGCTTCGCGGTAGCGTAAACAATCCACAAGCCAAACATCCAGTTTTTCAAGAACTTGAAGTGATTCCTCCGGAAAGTTATGCACATCTGGCGAATAGGCAAAATTTCCAATACGATAGCCCGTACTATTGACCTTACCGTGATGCTGCAAGTAGCTTAAGATATCCATGCTACCGATTGATATCAGATCATAATCATCGATAACTTTCGGTTCCAGTGAAGGCTTAAACCACACCCCGTCCGGCCCGGCCGGTGCACCAAACGCATAGGCAAAGCGCTGCGTTATCCCCTCCAATGTCGCTTGCGTGCCATAAATGGGGAGCGCCCCGTTACGGTGATAGTTGAATGATCGCGCATCGTCGATGCCGTGCGTATGGTCGGCATGGTCGTGGGTAAAGAGGATCGCATCCACGGTGGAAATGCCTTCACGGAGCGCTTGCTGGCGCAAATCGGGCGATGCATCTATCAGCACCCGTGTAGCCCCCTGCTCCACTGAAATCGACGCCCTTCCGCGCTGATTCTTGGGATTGCTCGAGGTGCAAACCGTACACTCACAGCCGATCAGCGGCACTCCGCCCGATGCCCCACATCCCAGCACAGTGATCGTTATCGGCAAACTCATGCCGCAACCGGGCGCGCCTTACTGAACAGGCGAAAGAAATTCTCGGTGGTCACCTGCGCGATGACTTCAGCGCTTACCCCTTTAATCTTCGCCAATTTGAGGGCGGTAATCGCGGTATAAGCGGGTTCCGCCGACTGGCCGCGATGCGGTTCGGGTGCCAGGTATGGCGCGTCAGTTTCCACTAGCAACCGGTCCAGCGGTACGGCGGCCGCAGCTTCACGTAATGCCTGAGCTTTCTTGAAGGTCAGGATACCGGATAAGGAAATATAGCCACCAAGTTTTACTGATTCTTCAGCAAGATAGCTAGTAGAGCTAAAGCAATGGATAAGAAAACGAAATGGACCGCCCTCTTCATGTTCTTGCTTAAGTATAGCAACGGTTTCCTCGTCCGCCGCGCGGGAATGAACAATCACCGGCAGATCGAGCTGGCGCGCCACCCGAATATGGCGGTGAAACAATTCTGTCTGAATACCGCGTGGGCTATGCTCGTAATAAAAATCGAGCCCCGTTTCGCCGATGCCGATCACCCGGGGATGTGCCGCGGCCGCGAGTAGCTCGGCTTCCGTAATATCCTCATGCGGCTCGGCCTCGTGCGGATGCACGCCAATGGAGCAATAAATCTCGGGGTAGGTCTCCGCCAGCGCCTTCACCGCCGCAAAATCGCCGCGCTTGGTAGAAATGGTCTGCATCAGCCCGACCCCGGCCGCCTTAGCGCGGGCGATCACCGCCGCCGTATCGGCCAGTTCGGGGTAATTCAGGTGGCAATGCGAATCGACAAGCATAAACGCAGTATCCCTGAAAAAAACAAAACTTCAATGCGGCAGCTATTAGGCCGCATCCACCATCAGCCGGGGGAACACACCTTGTGGCTTTGGCAGCGGCGCACCGGGCTTTAGCGCATATGCGGCGGTGAGGCAGGTGAAGCTGCGCTCATGCGGCGCAATCGCCAGCTGATCGAGCAGCTTAGCGGCTGCATCGGGCGTAAAGGGTTGCAGCATGATGCCGATACAGCGAATCGATTCGGCCAGGTAATACAGCACCGCTTCCATGCGCGCCGGATCGGTCTTTTTCAGCGTCCACGGGGCTTCCTTGTCGATATATTCGTTGGCGGCCGAGGCCATGGAAAGAATCGCCCCGATTACTTCGCCGAATTTGCAGCGCTGCATCTGTTCGCGGGCCGTAGTATGCGTCGCGGCACTGGTGACACGCACCAGGTCCATCAGCGCTTCATCCTGCGGCAGGGTTTTCTCAATGCTCACGGCGGGCACCTGTTCGGCACAATTTTTAGCGATCATACTCAGCGTGCGCTGCGCCAGATTACCAATATTATTGGCAAGATCGGCATTAATGCGCTCAAACATCGCCTGGCGCGAGAAATTGCCGTCCGAGCCGAACGGCACTTCCCGCAGCAGGAAATAGCGGGTTTGATCGAGCCCATAGCGCTCGACCAGATGACTGGGTGAGACGACATTGCCGAGCGATTTGCTCATTTTTTCACCTTCAATGGTCCACCAACCATGCGCAAAAATCCGCTCAGGCAGCTCCAGCTTGGCCGACATCAGGAACGCCGGCCAATAGACCGCGTGAAACCGCACGATATCCT
>DITH01000161.1 GCA_002422745.1 Alphaproteobacteria bacterium UBA6189 | reverse complement strand
CCGCCCGATAAGGTGCCGACCGCGTCGCGGGCGCGTTTGGGGTCGAACAGGAAATCTTTCAGGTACGCCGCGACATGCTTGTGGCGGCGCTGATCGCCGGTGCCCAGAAACACATAATCGCCATTGGGGGCAAGGGTGCGCCACAGGCTTTTTTTCGGGTCGAGTGCCGTGCGGTGCTGGTCGAAATAGGCCAACTCGATTTTTTTGCTGCGCAATACACGCCCGGCGTCGGGCTCAAGCTCGCCGATCAATAGTTTCAGGAAGGTCGATTTGCCCGAGCCATTGCGGCCGAGAATACCAATGCGGTCGCCGCGGATAATGCGCCGCGAAAAATCGTTCAGGATCGGGATGCGCTTGCCGTCGCGCGTGAAATGTTTGCTGACCTGTTTGAACTCGGCGACAATTTTCGAGCTCGGGGTGGGTTTGAGCGGGTCGAGGTCGATCGCCTTGGTTTTAGCGGCGTAAGCAGCCTTATCGGCGCGGATTTTATCGCGCAGCCGGTGCAGCTCGTTCAGGCGGCGCTGGTTGCGCTTGCGCCGCGCGGTGACGCCGCCCTGGGTCCAGTCGATCTCGGCGTTCATTTTCTTTTGCATGTTGTGAATGGTGCGCGCTTCCTGTTCCAAAATCACTGCGGCCCATTCCTCGAACCCGGCATAGCCGGTGGGGCAGCTGCGCACATGGCCGCTTTCCAGCCAGAACACGCGGTGGGTAAAGGCATTTAAGAATGCCCGGTCATGGCTGACGCAGATCACGGCGCTGCGCTTGCGGGCGAGGAACCCTTCGAGCCACAGGGTGGCCTCCAGGTCGAGATGGTTGGTCGGCTCGTCGAGCAACAATATATCCGGCTCGGCCACCAAAGCCTGCGCCAGCGCGGCGCGGCGCACCTGCCCGCCGGAGAGATGGCCCATCGGTGCGGCAGGATCGAGCCCGAGCGGGGTAATGACCATGTCGGCCCGGTGATGGTTTTCCTCCGTCTGCTGATCGGCGGGCAGGCCTGCGATCACGAACTGGTGAATGCTTTCGGCGGGGTCGAACGTGACGGCTTGAGCGAGGTAGCCGATCGACGCGCCGGGATAGAGAAAACGCTTGCCGCTATCGAGCTCGAGTTCCTGCATAATCAGGCGCATGAGGGTGGTTTTCCCCGCGCCGTTGCGGCCGATGAGGCAGATTTTATCGCCTTCGCTGATATGCAGGCTGACCCCATCGAACAGCAGTTTATTGCCGATCGACAGACGAATATCCTCCATACTCAGCAAAACGCGTGAAGCCATGCGGGGCTGATAAACCAGTTGGGCGGGGGATGCAAGGTCAGCCCGCGCGCGGCCGCCTGTTAGCGCGTATTATAATCGCGGCCCAACGGTTGGGCAGGTTGGTATTGGGCCGGGGCGGGGGATGATCCCCGCGGGCTGGCGGGAGCAGGCACCGGTTGCGGCATGGGCTGCGGCATCGATTGCGGCACTGGCTGCGGTGCAGGCATGCGTGCGGGCTGAGTAGTAGTGCTCGGCCATGGGTTGGGGTCGAACGGAAAGGGGTCCGTCGGCGAGGAGGGCGGCGGCGTAGGCGAAGGCTGATACGCACGTTGCTTGGTCGGCATGATTAATCCACCGACACCGCCGACAGCGCCACCGATGAGAATCCCGGCCGGAATACCCGTCACGGGGTTACCGCAACAGATACCACCAATGACCCCGCCCGTGGTAGCACCGATCATGATGCCGCCAATCGCGTTATCGGCGCGCGAGTGATTGCCCTCGCAGCCACTGACCAGCACGGCCGTGCAGAGTAATAGTATGGGAAGTAGTCGCAGCTTCATCGCACCGTTATGGCGCGGTTTTTATAAAAAAGCGATAAGCGATATGAAATGGCGGTCCCAAGAGGATTCGAACCTCTAGCCTCTTGATTCGTAGTCAAGTGCTCTATCCAGTTGAGCTATGGGACCAGCTCGGAAAGGAGCGGCAACCTAACCAAAGGCATCTGCAATAGCAAGATTTTTTGCACAGGCATGTTGGGCCCCCGGAATGAGCCAAAAATCAGCGGGTGGCGGCGTTTACGCAGCGTGCGGTTTTTTGCCGGAACCCGGCTTGGCCTGCTTGGCCATCTGCTCGCCGCGCATGGGGACGCACCGGTGACCATGCCGGGGGCTTTACAGTCGCCAGCCCGCCGTGTAGGGGATACGGCATGAAGAAAATCATGCGATGGCTGCTCTACCCGCTGTTGGCGGTGGTGACGATCCTGCTGGTGCGCGAGGCGGTGGCGCAGATGCCCGGCCGCACGCCGCTGGTCGTGGTGCGGTTTAACCAGGAGCGTGTGTATTACGAGCAGCCGTTGTACCAGGCGGTAGCCAAAGCAGTGGCGATCAAGCCGGAAGTGATGCTTGATGTGGTATCGATGGCGCCAAGCACAGGGAATAATGTGCAGGATGCTAACTGGCAGCAGCTTTCCAGCCGCCATACGCAGGCAGTGGTAGGGAGTTTACAGGAAATGGGCGTACCGCTCAGCCGGATGACGATCACCGGCCAGGCGCAGCCCGGCCTGCGGTACGACGAGGTGCATATCTACGTGCGCTAAGCCGGAATCGTCGCAACAAAAAAGCCGCGGAGCGATGCTGCCGCGGCTTTTTTTATGAACAACCGAGCAATTAGCCCTGGCGCGCTTTCATGCGCGGGTTCTTTTTGTTGATGACGTAGATACGGCCCTTGCGGCGCACGACACGGCAATCCTTATCGCGTTTTTTGGCGGATTTTAACGAGCTGAGTACTTTCATAACGTCACCTATTCATTCAAACGAGGGGCGCTTTCTAGCGGCGGGGGACACCCCTGTCAAGCCTTGAATAACCGTGTTAAGCCATGGGTGGTTTTATCCCAGTAATGCGGCGCGGTGATGAGCTGCCACAGGGCGCGCGCCGCGGCGAAGGAATGCAGTACCCAATAGAAGGGATAGGCCAGCATGGCGCCTTGCATGCGATGCCAGCCTTCAAGCCGGATCACCTTGCGGGCAAACAGCCAGTGGCTCAGCACCCCGCCGACAAACGACACGCCGCACAGGCCGAGTAATTCGGGGGGCAACGCGGTGGGGAGCAAGCCCATGGCGCCGATGATAAATACCAGCCAGAATACCGGCGCGAGCAGGAAGGTCAGGGCCGGTGCGCCGATAAAGAACTGGAATCCGTAATAGGCCCGCGGCCCTAGCTGGCGGCGCAACGCCCCGGGGTCGCGCATATAGACCAGCCAGGTCTGAATGTAGCCCTTTACCCAGCGGGTACGCTGCTTGAGCCATGCAATCAGGTGGATGGGTGCTTCTTCCAGCGTTTCGGAAGGCAGCATGCGGGTCTGGTAGCCAAAATAACTGAGGCGGATGCCAAGATCCGCATCCTCGGTGACATTGAAGGCATCCCAGCCGCCGACGCGCTTGAGCGCCTCTACCCGCATATGGTTGCTGGTGCCGCCTAGTGGAATAGGCAGTTGCAAGCGTTCCAGTGCCGGCAGCAGCAGGTTGAACAGGCTGCTATATTCAATGGCGAAGAGCCGGGTGAGCAGGTTTTCGTCGCGGTTATAGTAGTTGAGCGACGCTTGCAGGCACGCCACCTGATGCGGCAGTTGCTGAAACCGGGTAATGGCGAGTTTCAGTTGGTCGGGGGCGGGGGCGTCCTCTGCATCGTAAATTACCAGATATTCTCCGCGAATCTGTTGGAGGGCGACGTTGCAGGCTTTGGGTTTGGTGCGTGGGTGCGAGGGAGGCACGTGTACAATATCCATATTCTCGGGCGGTCGGCAGGCTTTGATGGCGTCGATCGTGGCCAGGTCATCCGCCTCGCAGATGAGTTTGATGTCGAGTTTTTCCTTCGGGTAATCGAGCGCATGCAAATGGCTGATCAGGCGGGCGAGCACGGCGAATCCTTCGCGGTAAACCGGCACCAGGATGGTGTAGACAGGCAAGGGGCCATCATACGCCGCCGCCGCCATGCGCAAGGCTTCGGCTTGCTGACGTTTTTCGGGCTGGGCGGCACAGCCTTGCAGGTAAAGCTGCAACTTGAACGCCAGTGTAAAAAAATAAAACAGATTACAGCCGATGAGCAGGGTGCGCCAACTGGCGCTGGGGAAGAACACGCCCAGCAGTAATAAACCACTCCCCAGCACCGCCAATCCCACCGATTGGGGGCGCAGCAGTACGCGGTCGGCCACTAAATGCCGGTAACGGCGGCGCAGCCCAAGCTGAGCGCGGCGGGTAAGGGTGGTGCCACCTAGCCGGGCCAATGCCACAGCAAAATCGCGCGCCGACACCACCACCAGCGCGATGGGGCGCGCGTAAGTCACTTCTAACATGGTTTGTAAAGCGTGCGACGGCTCGGGCGTGGCGATCAGTAAAACCTCCTCGCTTTGCCGGTAGGGAAGGTATTGGTGCGTAAGGTAATGATGCAGCCGTTGCGACTGAAAAAGGTCTGGATCGGCCGGGTCGCGATTTAGATCAATTTCGGTCAGACTAAACTTTTCGGCCAGCGCGTGGGCCAGTGCACGGCCACGCACCAGCGTGTGTGCCCGCAGCGCATGGCCTAGCCGGACACGGCGCGGCATGACGGCAAAACGTTCGAGCACGTCGCGGGTGATGGCGCCTTGTGCCACCAGGATATCGCCCAGCCGCGTCATCAGAACCGCACCGCATAACCAAGGCTTATCCCGCTGCCGGTTCCTGTCTGGTAGCCTTGCAGATGTTTGAAGTAGGTGGCGTGCACCCAGTTGCCGGAGGGCAGGCTATAGAGCACCGTTAGCTCGCCTTTCAGCAGGTCGTAGTCGAGTTCGCCATTCTGGCGGAAGGCGGCGGTGTCGATGGTGCTTGCCTCCACATAGCGCATGGCGGGGATAAACTGCCAGCGCTCAAACGGTTTGAGGCCCAAGGCGGCGTCGAAGCGAAACTGGCTATGCAAGTGACGGCTGCGGCTGCGGTAGCCAAGGCGGATATCGGCATAGTCGTTATCACTGACGATGGGCAGGTTGCGCCCGTAAAGCAGCGATAATTCGGCATCGGTGCTTTTGCTGCCGCCGCGCGGCGTGCTGCTATGATGCTCAAAGCGGCTGGGCAGTTTGATCAAGGGCTGGATGGAAAGCAGGTGCGGCCCATGCTGCCAGAGTTTCATGCGGGCGAAGAATTCGGGATCGGCAATGCCTCTATTTTTGTCGCCGCTTTGCATGGTATGCTGCAGGTAGGCGGTGCCGCCGATGGTTATCCTTTCCGTCAGCCCGTACTCCACATAGGGCTGAAGCTCCCATTTATGGTAGGTATTCTGCGGTTGGATCGTGCCGTCCGTATCCCAGTATTCATCGCTGGTGAAATTAGTGATCTGGGTAATGGCAAGCCCTTCACCCTTGGGCATGAGCCAGGCGCCAGCCGAAGCGGAGGAAGAAACACAGAGTATAGCGATTCCCGCGAGCACGGGAATCCATGCCGGCACATCCCGACGGTCGCCGGGACTACCATATTGAGGTGAGCGTCGCATCTAGCAACGCTTATACGCCTAGTGGAGGTTATGCTCAATCGATTGCAGGGCGCGGGCGATGGCGGGGTCTTCTTTCGCGTCCTTCAGTTGCGCGGCAATCACGTCGCGGGCGGTGTCGGTTGCTAATTCCACCAGTTTGGTGCGAATCTGCTGCACGGCATCGGCCTCTGCGCGGGCGATGGTATCCTCCGCCTGCTTGGTGCGGCGGGCGATGGCCTGCTGCAATTCCGTTTCCGCGTTGGTGCGGATGGTGGCTGCATCTTTTTGCGCCTGGGCGAGCAGGGCGGTCGCTTGCGCCTCGGCTTCCTGCTGCTCGCGCTTATAGCTGGCCAGCAGAGCCTCGGCTTCGGCGCGGAGGCGATTGGCGTGCTCCAGCTGGTCGGCGATAGTTTGGCTGCGGCGGTCCAGCGCTTTGGTCACGAACGGCAGGATGTATTTTACAAACAACGCCACGAACAGGATGAACGAAACGCCGATCCACACGGTAGGATCTTCAAACCAGGCTTCGGTGGCGAGATGGGCGGTTTCTTCCATGACTGTTCCTTACGCGGCCTTTTTGCTGCTGATGGCGGCTTTGACACTGGCTTCATCGACCGTGCTGCCGAGTAATTTTTCGGCAATGGTGCGGGCGAGGCCGGCGGCAGCCTGTTCAAGCTCGGTGTTGGCGGCAGCGACCGCCTTGGTGATGGTCGCCTGCGCCGCATCGCTTTCGGTGGCCAGGGTAGCGTTCAGCCCGGCGAGGGCGTCGGCATGGTGTTTCGCGGCGTCGGCTTGGGCGGTGGCAAGTAGTTCGGCTGCACGGTTACGGGCATGCTGGCTTCCTGCTTCCGCGCCACCCTTGGCTTCGTCGGCATGGCGCTTGAACGCTTCGGCCTTGGCGATCGCATCGGCAATCGTTTCGGCGCGGCTATCAAGCACGCTGGCGATGTTCGGCACCACCATATTGCGCACGATCAGGTACAGCGTCACGAACGTGATACCGAGCCAGAACAGCTGGTTGCCGAACGAGCTGCTATCGAGTTGCGGCAGCTCGGTTTTGGCAAGCGCATCGGCCGCCGTGAGCGTCACGGCGGCGATGGCGGCAATATGCGGGGCGCGAATACGCATCGTTTCGGCTACAGCCAGATCAGGATGCCGAGAACGAACGACAGCAGACCCATGAACTCGGCGAAGACCACGCCGAAGATCGAGATCGCGCGGATTTTGTCTTCCGCACCGGGGTTGCGGGCGATGCCCTGGGTAGCACCGCTGAAGATCATGCCTACGCCGATGGCGGCGCCGGCCATGCCGAGGGCTGCCAGGCCCATGCCGATGAATTTCAGCGAGGTGATGTCGGCGGTTGCGAGTTCGGTTTCCATTGTCAATTACTCCAGTGTCAAGGTTGATCGGTTTTTACGGGTTAGATGGGCAAGTGCACTTCTTCATCGGTATGATTGGCGTGCCCGTGCTCATCGTGATGGTGCTCCGCTAGCGCCTCACCGAGATAAAGGCAAGAGAGAAGCGTGAAAACATACGCCTGCAGAACGGCGACGAATATTTCGAGGCCGGTCATGAACAGGTTGAAGGCGATCGGCAGTACGCCGAAGATACCCATCGGCACGACGAATCCGGCGATCACTTTCATCAGCGTGTGCCCGGCACCGATATTGGCGGCCAAACGAATGCCCAGTGAAAACGGACGCGAGAGGAACGAGATCATCTCGATCACGAACAGCAACGGCAGGATGAGTACCGGCACGCCTTTGGGCAGGAAATGCGCGAAGAACCCGATCGGCCCTTGCTTGATCAGCCCCACCAGCACCACGAAACTGAACACCATGGCGCCGAGCCCGAGCGTGACGATAATATGGCTGGTCGGGGTGAAGCTGTAAGGAATCATGCCCAGCAGGTTGATGGTGAGGATGAATAAAAACAGCGTGAACATGAAGGGGAAATATTTGAGCCCCGCTTTGCCGGCATTCTCTGCCGTGACATTATGGACGAATTCATAGACCAGCTCGGCCATGCCCTGGAGGCGGCCGGGCACCAGTGCTTTTTTGCGCATGGCCAGGCCGAAGAAGGCGAGCACAGCCACGACCGAGAGGATCATGAACAGCGCCGAGTTGGTGATGCTGGTGTCGACCCCGTACATGGTCGGCAGCTCATAGATCGGGTGCACTTCGAATTGCGCAAGGGGGCTATGTCCGGCGGCCATTAGTTCGGTTCCTTTTTCGTCGTCGCCTTGGCACGCATCGCCTCGGCTTTGAACATGAGATACATCCCGGTGACTAAACCGAGGCCAAGCCCGATCAGCAAACCCCACGGGCTGGTGTCCGCATAGCGGTCCACCCCGTAACCGAGGAGCACGCCCACCGCGCAGGCCGAGGCGAAATCAATCGCCGCCCGGGCTGCGGCACTGGAAGGTGCACGCGGGCTCACCGGTTTAGCCTGCGATTTCTTCAGCGCATCCAGATGCTTATTCAGCGTCTCGAGCGAGGGTTTATCGCGTTGCTGGTCGTTCATGGCGCGCGCAATCTATGGATGCACGCCCGGCCTGTCAAGCAATGGTTCACGCTGTTCACAGCCGCCAAAACCGGGCTATTTCGCCTGTGCGGCGATGGCATCGTCGAACGCATCCATTTCCGGGGCTTCCGCCAGTTTTACACCGTTGATGAAAAAGGCCGGCGTCGAGTTCACCCCGGCTTCTTCCGCACCGCGCTTGCGGGTGGTAATAATCTGCGCTTCGATATCCTCATCGGCGATGCAGGCATCGAACTGGGCGCTATCCATGCCGCCAACCTTGGCGATTTCTTTCAGCTGCACAACGTAGGCTTCGTTGAAGGCCCATTGCTGCTGTAAATCGAACAGCACCTGGAGGAATTTTTCGCGTTTGGCGGGTGCGGCGCAGTTTACCAGCTGGGCGGCGCGCAGGGCGGGCGCGTTCAGCGGGAAATGGCGGTAGATAAGCTTAGCCTTGCCACTATCGATATAGGTTTTGCGCAAATTCGGCAGCACATTGAGGTGAAAATGCGCGCAATGCGGGCACGAGAGCGAGGAATAATCGATGATGGTGATGGCCGCATCGTCCTTGCCGAGCACAATATCGCCGGGCTGGGCGTCGAATACTTTGGCGCGCGGCGAAGGGGCCTGCTCGGCGGCGGCGACTTCCGCCTGCTGGGCGGCGGCGAGATCGGGATTATTCAAATGTTCGGTCTGCTGGCTGTAGCCAAACCAGGCGGCACCCGCCACTATGACGACGACAGCGGCGATGATAATTTTGTTCCCGTGTGCGGTTTTTTTGCTCATGAGCCTCTCCTTGGGCGTTGGGATTAGTTTTTCGGCGGTTCAGACATAATCCGCTGGCGCAGCCGTTGCAACAACTCACGCATATCCTGCGGCGTGTCGGTAACGGGGGCGGGTGGTTCGGGTGTCGCCGCGCGCGCCAGTTCCGGCGCGCTATGACAGATAATCCGGGCGATGGCGCGGTAGCCGAAATAGCGGGCGCATTGTTCGACCATGGCGTCGAGCATGTACGGCAATTCGGCGGCGTGGGCGGGGTGCACGGCCAAATGCAGCGTCGCGCCGACGGCATCGGCACGCGGGAAAACCAGCTTTTGCGGGCGGGTGATCGCGGCGCGTTCCGGGCCGACAATGGCAGGCCAGTTGCCGAGCAAAGCGCCATAGAGTTTACCCTGCTTATCCATCATCGGTTTGGTGGCGTTCTTCACTACATCGCCTAGCGAGCGGGCAAATAGATGGCGTTTGCGCCGCGGTGGATCGGGCTGCGGAGTACTCATGCGGCGTCTTCCGTGTCAGCAAGGCAGGGGGTAGCAACTGGCTCAACCCCCTCCAGCATCGCTTTTATCGAGCGAAAACTGCGACGGTGCAGTGGGCAAACGCCATGCGTGCGCAGCGCTGTCTGATGTTGCTTGGTGCCGTAGCCGACATGGCGATCGAAGCCGTATTGCGGATAGAACAGCGCCTGTTCGCGCATGATACGATCACGCGTCACCTTGGCGATAATCGATGCCGCCGCGATCGATTGCGAAATGGCATCGCCGCCAATCACGGTCTGGGTGCGGCAGGGGAATTCCTTCGGATGGATTTTGCCATCGATCAGCGCCAGCTCGGGGGCTACGCCGAGGGCCAGTACGGCGCGCTTCATCGCCAGGCTGGTCGCACCCCAAATATTGAACTGCTCGATTTCCTCGACCGAGGCGAGACCGATGCCGACATGGCACCGTTCGTGAATGCGCGGCAGCATTTTCTCGCGCAGCTCGCGGGTAAGCTGTTTGGAATCGTTGACGCCGCGAATGGCTTTTACGGTGTGAAACATCACGGCGCTGGCCACAACCGGCCCGGCCCACGGGCCGCGACCGGCCTCATCCACCCCGCAAACGCGCAGTGGATGGTGGGCCGATTCGAGCTTAAAATGGGGCATCGCGAGGGGTCCTAGTGAGTGGCGGCTAGGAAAAAGAAAAACGGTCGAAAAGTCGAGCATAAACGCAGAGTTACTCGCAACGGGAATACCGGCGGCGCTAGCCCAGTACCGGCCATTCGCCACGTGCCAGTTGCGCAAGCGATTGCTGCGGCACGCCCATCATGCGTTGGTATACCCAGTAATGCGCCATCACCTGCATTACGTAATTGCGGGTTTCCGGATAAGGAATCGACTCAAGATAAAGCAGTGGATCGTTTATTTGACGCGCGCTGCGTTGCCAACCGGCCACCGCGCCGGGGCCGGCATTATACCCGGCGAGCACTTTCATCAGGTTGCTGCCGATGGCCGGCTCACGCGTCAGCATCCGCAAATAGGTTGCGCCAAGGGTGGCGCTGAGCCGTGCATCGTGCAGGCGTTTGGCCAGTGGCAGCACGCTGTCGGA
The DNA here is from genome assembly GCA_002422745.1 of Alphaproteobacteria bacterium UBA6189. GTDB lineage: Bacteria > Pseudomonadota > Alphaproteobacteria > Rickettsiales > UBA3002 > QFOX01. The sequence goes on along the minus strand of DITH01000161.1, from coordinate 3,266 downwards.
GGCATCGACGAGGCTGAGCGATTCACGCTCGGCCTGGCGCAGCACATGGCGCGCGGTGGAGGGGAGCATTTGCATCATGCCCACGGCACCGGCACCGCTTGCGGCGTTATCGCGGAACGCCGATTCATGGCGTGCGACCGACAATACGAGAGCCGGGTCGATGATTTCCAGCGTCGCATTGATCATCGGCGCGGGCAGGGGGTAGCTGGCGAACAGTGCCTGTTCGCGTTCCAGTTCCGGCAATTTGGCCAGGCGCACTTGCAGGTTGGGCAGGTGCATTTCCGCCGCCAGGGTGGCAAGCGCCGGGCGATCGGCAGGATCGAGCTTGCTGTACAGGGCACGCAGTTCCATTTCGGCGGCGTCATCCATCTCCAGCGCGCTGAACGCGGCGGCGCGCAACACATGCGGGTCCTGCCGCAGGGCGCGCGGTACCGAGGGGGCTTGCGCCATCACTGGCAGGGATTTGCCCTGGCGAGCGAGCGCCAATTGACCATAAAAGGTGAGCGGCTCGGCCGCCGCCAGCTCGAGCTGGGTAGCGGCGCGGGCCATGTCGCCCTGACGCAGGTGGCTACGATACGACCAGTAATGGGCCGCCGCACGCTGCCAGCTATTCATTTTGTCGTGATCGGCGGTAGCCGCGAAACGCTTGGCAGCGCTGGCAAATTGACCCTCTTTCCACAAACGCAGGCCCTGGTACCAGCCGTCGGGCATGGTGCTGCGGCCGAGATGGAATACGTACCCGTCGCCCTTCAAGGGTTTGGTGGTGCTGACCATAGCGAGCACCTCGCGCTCGACCCCTTTGCGGCGGGCGAGCGATGCGATGCGATGCGCCTCGGGCAGGTCGCCGTAATTGCGCAACCAGTCGCTCAACTCCATGGCGGAACTATCGTAATCGGCACTCAAATAGCGCATGGCCAGCACATGGCCGAGCAGGATCTGGTTGTCGAGCTGCGGGATGAGCATATCGACCATGTCGCGTTCGGCGCGGTCCTGCGCATCAAAAATGGCGGCATACAGCGCGCGGTCCACATCCGACAATGCGGGCGAGGGCGTGCTGATACGGATCGGTACCTGAACCGACATGGGGGCGGGACGCAGGGTATACCCCGTCAGCACCAGGGTAGCGACGACCATGATGGCGAGCGTAAAGCGCGCCATTGGGTGGTGAAGTAACAATGAAAGGCGGGTAATCCCTGCCATGCCTGCCAACGATATTTTCATATTATCCTTATATTTCGCGCTGCAATATAGGGACGCCTATCCCGTCCGGCAAGTCAAAAATTGGTAAAAAATGGCGGTTTACTTGAATTTGAGCGACTTATCGCCGCCACATTAGCCCCGTGCAATGGCTGCTTTTAATTGTAGCAGATCGGCCCAGCTTTGCTTCTTGGCAATGGGCTGACGCAACAGGTACGAGGGGTGGTACATCACATGCACGGGGATTTCCGCCTCCATCAGCTTGTTTTTGTACGAGAAAATCTGGCCGCGAAGGCGGGTAATGCCGCGTGTGTCGCCCAAAATGGCCTGGGTGGCCGTGCCGCCGACCAGCACCAGCAAGCGCGGTTTAACGAGGGCGATATGTTTTTCCACAAACGGACGGCAGATCATCAGCTCTTCGGGGGTGGGCTTGCGGTTGCCGGGCGGCCGCCAGAACAGAGCGTTGGTAATATAGAAATTCTCGCGGCGATTGAGGCCGATAAAGCCTAGCATGCGATCGAGTAACTGGCCGCTCACCCCGCAGAAGGGAACGCCCTGCCGGTCTTCGTCGGCCCCCGGTGCCTCGCCGATGAACATGAGGCCGCTTTCCGGCACGCCCTGGGCAAACACAGTGTGGGTGGCAGTTTTCTTCAATGCACAGCCGTTGAATGAACGGACAGCTTCTTCTAGTTCAGCTAAGCTATTGGCTTTTCTGGCTAGTTCAGTGGCTTCCGCCATCGCTTCCGCTACCGAGGCGCTGGGGACTGTAGCGCGTGCTGCAACGCTGCCGGTGGGGTCAGCGTTGGCGGCGGCGTGCGGCGCCCGGGCAGGGGGAGCCTCGGCTTTCAGCGCGGCGGCGATCGGTGCCGTGATTTCCTCCCACGGCATGGTGGGTTCCATGTCGAGCACTTCGTCGGCACCCATCTCCAACTGCCAGGCGAGGGCGGCTTCGGGGGAAAGCTCTGGTGGGTTCGGGGCCATGAAATAAACGAAGTTTTAACCAATTTGGCGCAGGATGAGGGGTAGCAGTAGAACAAAAACAGGCTATCCGCAACTATGAGCACTGCCGATCAATATTATCCCCCCGATATCGCTGCCAAAGCAGTGGTGGAGCTGACCAACGCCATCCGTGGCGCGGCCGACGATGAATATGCCATCGCCTTGCTGGCTGATCCGCGTATGGTCAGCAACCGCGGTCATTTGGCTTCCTGTGGGGTGAATATGCGCGAGGCCAAGCAAATCAAAGCGTTGCTGGGCGGGGGCTTGCCGACGCTCGACGCGCAACGACGCGCGCTTTCCTTCCTCGACCAGCTCGATGGGCTAAGTGGTGGAGGATTTGCCCATGTCGGTTAATCCAGAGCACTTAACGCATGGCGCTGTACATGCAGCCAACGGTTTACGTTGGGCAGTGAACGATCGGGTAAAGGCAAAAGAAATCGAGAACAAAGAGAAAATTTCAGATTTGGCCAAACTAAACCCCGATCTGGCCAGCTTAGCATCCGAGTTCCAAAAAGCATTGGGTGACTTTAAGCAACAGCCGGAGGCCGGACCATCCGGCGCGGCCATTATTCAGAACCAGGTGTCTTCGAAAGATCCGGGCCACGGCCGCAGCTAAATTTCCTATCATCTCTTCCCGCACTGCAGCGCGGATTATGGCTTTCGCCTCGGCCGCGAAGTGGTTATACTATAAGAAAAATAATCCAAAAGGACGCACAGAATGACCGACGCCACGGACACCATGGAATGCGATGTGCTGATTGTCGGGGGCGGGGTGGCCGGCCTCTCGGCAGCGATCCGCCTCAAACAGCTCGATGCGAATCTCAACGTGATGCTGATCGAGAAGGGCTCAGAAATCGGCGCGCATATTCTTTCGGGGGCAGTATTCGACCCGGTAGCGTTGAACGAACTTTTGCCGGACTGGAAAGAGCAGGGCGCACCGCTGCATCGTCCGGTGACGGACGACCATTTTACCTTCCTCACCAAAACAAAACGCGTGCGGTTGCCGACCCCACCGCAGATGAAAAACCACGGCAATTATATTATTTCGCTCGGCAATCTCTGCCGCTGGC
>DITH01000173.1 GCA_002422745.1 Alphaproteobacteria bacterium UBA6189 | reverse complement strand
CCGTTGTCATGTAGCTTGGTGTACACTCCCTCATTGCGCGCGCACTCCTCGTATCTCATCCATCCTGACAACGGCATAGGATGGTGGATGAATCCCCTTTTTCATTCCGCGCGCGTTGCGCAAGAAAGAGAACGATAAAGAGGTTTAGCCTTTCTCCGCGTATGGCTTGCGTTTGAGCAGCCGTTTCAGGAAGGCGAGATCGTAGGCACGCAACGCCAGCGCAGCGGCGAAGAAGACGACGCCAGCCAACCCGATCAGGGCGAGCAGCGCCAGGCTGCGTGCCAGCAGATCGCCCTGCAAGGCGGGCATGGCCTGCGGCGTGGCGATGAGCAACAATCCAGCCATCAGCGCGGTGGCGAGGGCAAGGCGGCTGAGGCGGCGGCGTAACAAAGCATCGGGCAGAAAAATGCCGCGGCGGTAGAGGATTGCTGCCATCAGGCCCAGATTCACCCAGCTGGCAATCGAGGTCGCCATCGCCATGCCGACATGCTTGAACGGGCCGATCAGCGCCAGGTTGAGCACGAGGTTCAGCGCCACGCAGAGCAGGGCAATTTTAAAGGGGGTTTTGGTGTCGTGGTTGGCGTAGAAGCCGGGCGCGAAGACTTTGACGGCGAGGAAGGCGGGCAGGCCCGCGCCGAACGCGACCAACGCCCATTTAGTGGCCAGCATATCGGCCTCGGTGAAGTTGCCATGCAGGTACAGCACGCGGATGATCGGCTCGGCCACCAGCATGCACCCGGCGGTGGCGGGCAGGCCGAACAGCATGACGATTTCGAGCGCGCGGTTCATGCTGGTGCGGGCGGCGTCGTGTTCGCCGGATTTGAGCTGTTTGGAAAGCAGCGGCAGCAGCACCGTACCGACCGCCACGCCGATCATGCCGATGGGCAGTTCGGTAATACGGTCGGCGTAGTAGAGGTAGGACACCGCATCGGGCAGGTGGCTGGCGATAATGATATCGACCAGCAAATTGAGCTGCTGCACCCCGGAGCCGAGTGCCGCCGGGGCCATCAACCAGAGCATGGCTTTCACCTTCGGGGTGAGGCGCGGCAGAAATAGGCGGGGCAACATGTCGTGCCGCCAGCAAATGGCGACGAGCCAGCCGAGCTGCACCATCCCCGCAGCAAGCACCGACCAGGCCAGCGCATGCGCCGGGGTGGGTGTGCCCGTGAGAAAGAGCATGCCGGCGATCATGCAGAAATTAAGCAGGATGGGGGTGGCGGCGGGGGCGGCGAATTTGCCGAAACTGTTGAGGATGCCGCCAAGCAGCGACACCAGCGAGATGAACAGGATATAGGGAAAGGTGATTTGCGACAGCGCCACGGTGAGGGAGAATTTCTCCGGTGTGTCGGCAAAACCGGGGGCGAATAGCGGCATGATCCACGGCATAAAGAGCAGGAAGACGGCGTTGAGGGCGAGCAGCACGAGTAACAGCATGCTGAGGATTTCGCCGGCAAAACGCAGGGCTTCGGCGCGGCCTTCCTCGGTGAGGATGGCGGAAAAGCTCGGGATGAAGGCAACATTGAAGGCGCCTTCGGCAAACAGGCGGCGGANNTTGAAGGCAACGAAGAAGGCGTCGGAAAGCCAGCTGGCGCCGATTAAATTGGCCATCAGCACATCGCGCACGAAGCCGCTGATGCGGGACAGCAGCGTGAAGAAGGCAACGGTGGAGGTAGATCTGACTAACGACATGCGCAAAGGTTTTTGGTTTCAGGATTCAGGTTCTAGTGTATTTCCATGCGGTACTAAAGCCTAAAACCCAGAATCCAAACCCGACACCTGACGTTTATGCAACTGATCCGCCATCTTGACCGCTATGACGGCCCCCCTTGTTCGGTGGCGATCGGCAATTTCGATGGGCTGCATCGCGGCCACCAGGCGGTATTGGCCACCATGCTGAGTGCCGCCAGCCAACAGGGGCTTGCCCCGGCAGTGCTGACCTTCGCACCGCATCCGCGTCGGTTTTTTGCACCCGATGCGCCGGAATTCCGGCTCGAAAGCTGGGCAATGAAATTGCAGCGACTGCGCGATGCCGGGGTGCACTCCGTGTTTATGCCGCGCTTTGATGCAGCATTTGCCGGACTCAGCGCGGTGGATTTCATGCAGCAGGTGCTGGGCGAGCAATTGAAGGCCGGGGCGGTGGTGACGGGCGAGAATTTCGTCTTCGGCAACGCGCGCGGCGGCGACCATGCCCAGCTTGCGCAATGGGGGAAGGCGCGAGGCGTGGCGGTGCATGCGGTGCCGCCGGTACAGGTGGGTGGGCAGGTTTGTTCGTCGAGCGCCGTGCGCGCGGCGTTGGCGCAGGGCGATATGGCGCAGGCCGAGGCGTTGCTGGGGCGGCCTTACCGGCTGGCGGGCCGCGTGCTGCATGGCGATAAGCGGGGGCGCGAACTGGGCATGCCGACGGCGAATATCGCGCTGACGCCGGGTTTGAAATTGCCACGGCATGGGATTTACGCGGTGTGGGTGTGGATCGGCGCAACACGGGTGGCAGGTGCGGCCAGCCTTGGCGTGCGGCCGAGCATCGGCCACCAGGAAAAAGCGACGCTCGAAGTGCATGTGTTGGATTATGCCGACGATCTCTACGGCCAGCGCCTGGCGGTGGATTTCGTGCAATGGATGCGCGCCGAAGCGGCGTTTCCCGATCTCGCCGCATTGCAGGTGGCGATGCAAGAGGATTGCGTGGCGGTGCGGCAACGATTACAGGAGTGAGTATGAAACTGACCCACGCCCATCGCACCATTCTGCTGGTGACGCTACTGACCATCACGCTCGACCAGCTGAGCAAATGGTGGCTGCTGTTTAAAGTCGGCATGATCGCACGGCCGCCCATCGTGATCACGGAATTTTTCTCGCTGGTGATGGTATGGAACCGCGGCATCAGCTTCGGCATGCTTAACCGCAGCGACTACCAGCACTGGGCGCCGCTGCTGCTCATTGTGGTGGCGCTGGTGGTATCGGCGATCCTGCTGCGGCTGGCATGCAAGACCCATCTGCGCTGGGAACGGATCGGCTATGCGCTGGTGATCGGCGGGGCGCTCGGCAACGTGATCGACCGCGTGCGCTTCGGCGCGGTGGCCGATTTTTTCTACTTCCATCTCGGTGATCTGGGCTGGCCCGCCTTCAACGTGGCCGATGCGGCAATTTGCGTCGGTGTCGGGATCCTGTTGATAATGCTGCGGAAGGCCCCCCGCGGCGATTGAAATTCCCGGCATGTGGGCTAAGGTCAGGGCATGAACATTACCCGCCATACCTGCCTGGCCGCCCTGCTGCTCCTTGCCGCATGCGATAGCAACTCCATGAAAAGCACCCTCGGTATGGGGCAGAAAGCGCCGGATGAATTCGTGGTCGTGTCGCGCCCGCCACTGGTGATGCCGCCTGAGTTCGACCTCCAACCGCCCCAGCCCGGTGCCGAGCCGCCCCACATCCCGAGTACCGAGGCGCAAGCGCGCATGCTGCTGCTGGGCACGCGGGACGACACCATGACCCTCGATGAATTTCTCGATACGCCCGACAACACGCCCGCCGTCGACACCGCGGTGACGCCGGTGATCGTGGGCGACGCACCGACAGCGGCCAGCGCCAATTTCCTTAACAAGCTGGGGGCCGACACGGCGAACCCGTCCATTCGCACGCAGCTGCGGCAGGATATCGCCGCGCCGCCGCCGGAAGCGACCGAGGAGGCCGGGTCGCTGTATGAACAGATGATGGGCGAGGCGCGCGAAGAGCCGGTCGTTGACCCCGCGGCGGAGGCCGAGCGGCTGCGTACCAATAAGGATGCGGGCAAATCGGTTACCGACGGCGAAACGCCCACCCAGGATAACAGTTCGAAATCCGTGCTCGATAGGTTCTTTTAACCGTGTTGCGTAAATTATTCATCCCGCTGGTGCTGGTGTTGTTCGCCATCGCGGCGCTGCTCTATTTCCTGTTCGGCACGCGGCATACGGTACGCGATGTGCGCGATGCGGTGCGGGTGGAACAGTTCCAGCTGCGCAACGGACTGACGGTCGTGGTGATGCCCAACGATCGCTTGCCGGCGGTGACGCATCTGCTGATTATCAAGGCGGGCGGGGCGGATGATCCCTACGGCAACACCGGCGTGGCGCATTATATCGAGCATTTGATGTTTGCCGGGACGAAAGACAATCCGGCGGGGACGTATGAACGTGCGGTCGCCCGCCAGGGCGGCGAACAGAATGCGTTCACCGGCTACGATTATACCGGCTATTACGCCACGGTGCCGCGCGACCGGCTCGAGGAAATTATGCAGCTGGAGCTCGACCGATTGCAGAACCTTGCGTTCACGCCGGAGCAGGCGGCGCGCGAACTGAAAGTCATTACCGAAGAACGCCATATGCGGGTGGAGAATAATCCCGGCGCGTTGTTCGACGAACAGCTCGACGCGATCACGTTTCTGAACCACCCGTATGGCCGTCCGCTGATCGGCTGGGCGGAGGATATGGCCCAGCTGCGCGCCGCCGATGCACAGCGGTTTTTCAACCGTTATTACAAACCGGACAATATGGTGCTGGTGGTGGCGGGCGATGTCGATGTGCGCCAGGTGCGTAAATTGGCGCAACGCTATTACGGCCAGTTGCCGGCGGGCAAAACCGCGCCGCGCGCCTGGCCGGCGGAACCGCCGCTGCGGCTGGAACGCCATGCCACCATGCGCGACGCTACCGTGCAGACCCCGCGTCTGGTGCGGCAATATATTGCGCCAAGCCTGAAGGAGGGCGCATCGGAACATGCCTTGCCGCTGGCGGTGCTGGCGGAATATCTGGGCGGTGGGGTAACGAGCCGCCTGTATCAGGCACTGGTGCGCGAACAGCAGCTGGCGGTGAATGTAAGCGCCGGGTACGACCAGTTCCGCCTGGGACCATCGTTGCTGGTGATCAGCGCCACGCCGCGCGACGGGGTAAGCCTTGAGGCACTGGAGGCAGCGCTCGACCGCGAATTGCAACAGATTCTACAGGCGACTCCGGACGCCGCGGCGGTGACGCGCGCCAAAACCCAGATGAAAGCCGCGGCGATTTTTGCGCAGGATGGCTTGCAGCCCCTCGCCATGCTGATGGGCTCGCTCTATGCGATCGGTTTAAACGAGCAATATTTTTACGATTGGGTGGAAGCGGTGGAAGGGGTAAGCGGCCCCGAAATGTTGGCGGCGGCGCAACATGTACTGCAATCGAGGCGGCAGGTGACCGGCTATTTGCTGCCCGAGAAGGACGCCGCTGCGCCGATGGAGAACACGCGCCCGGCATCGCCGGTGCCGAGCGATGAACCCCCTGCCATGGAGGCCGAGGATGATGACGCGGCATAGCGGATGGGTGCTGCTGGCGGCGCTGCTGCTGGGTAGCGCGGCGCAGGCGTTGGAGGTGGAGACGGCACGCATCGCGCACGGGGTGCGGGCCTGGTACGCGCCGAGTGATCTGGTGCCGGTGGTGGATATTCAGATCAGTTTTGAAGGGGCCGGTTACGCCAGCGATCCGAGCGGCCATAGCGGACGCGCCGCGTTGACCGCGGCGATGCTGACCGAAGGTGCCGGCGATTACGATGCGCTGGCGTTCAGTGAAGCATTGGAGGACGGGGCGATCCGCCTCAGTGCCAGCAGCTCAGCCGACCGGTTTACCATTCATTTGCATGCGCTACGCGACCAGGCGGAGCAAGCAGGTAAACTGTTAGCGATTGCCCTGCGCGATCCGCAATTTGCGCCGCAGGACATGGCGCGGGTGAAAGCGGAAATGACCAGCATGCTGACGCGGTTGGAGGAATCGGCCAGCTACCGCAGCGGACGGCTGCTGACACGCACCGCGTTTGCCGGGCACCCCTATGCCAATGCGCCGTACGGCACGGCAGATACGCTCGATCAGCTGACGGCGGAGGATTTGCGACGCTTCATGCGGACGTACCTGACGCGGCATAACGTGTTGATCGTGGCGGCGGGCGATGTCGATGCCGGGTTGCTCGACCGCGTGCTCGAGCCGGTCGTGGAAGCCTTGTCGGATAATGCGGTGGAGCCCTATGTGACGCCGGTGACGGTGCAGCAACAAGGCACGCAGGTGGACGACCGGATGGGCGTGCCGCAAACGGTGGTGAGTTTCGCCGCCCCCGGTATCGCGCGCGACGATGCACGGTTTTACGCGGCCAGTATTTTGAACCATGCGCTGGGCGGGAACGGGCTTATTGCGCGGCTGGCGCGCGGTATCCGGCAGGATCGCGGGCTGGTGTACAGTATCGGCACCGACCTCGACGTGAAGCGCGGCGCGGCAATGATTACCGGTAAATTCGCCACGCGCAACAGCCAGGCGGGCGATGCCATGGCGGCGGTGAAAGCGGTGCTGGAAAATGTGCAGAAAAAGGGTCTGACGGCGGAGGAATGCGAGGATGCGCGCCGCTACGTGATTAACGCCGCGATGCTGGAGCTCGATAGCAGCACGGCGGTGGCCCGTATGTTACTGGCCATGCGTATTCATGATCTGGGCGAGGATTACCTCGACAAACGCGAGGAATATCTCACCGCGGTGCGCTGCGAAGATGTCAACACGCTGGCGGCGGAATTGCTGGCGCCCGAGCGTTTCCTGTTCGCCACGGTAGGCGGCACGGCCGACGTAGCGCCATGAGTCGCTGGTACTGGCAGGACGATGCGTGCTGGCAGGCAAACAGTGAAGCGCCGCAAGCCATAGCGCAGGCATGGGTGAAGGATGCGGCGCATTGGTATGCGCGGCTGAACGAACGCGCCACTGAACAACCATTATGCACCGACGACCCGGCGACGCTGCAGCAGATCGTGCAGCATGCGGCCGCGTTGCGTGCCGTGTCGCAGCAGCTGGTGGTGGTCGGCACGGGTGGTGCATCGCTCGGCGCGCAGGCGTTTTGTGCGCTGGCGGATGCGCCGGGCTGCGTGCAGTTTCTGGAAAATTGCGATCCACACACCCTGATGCGCATGCTGCGCCTGCCGAAAGAAACGACCAGCTGGTGTATCATCAGTAAATCGGGCGAAACGGTGGAGACGCTGGCGGCGACCCTGGCCTTGATCGCGCAGTATGATGGCGGCCTTGCCGAGCGCGTGCGGGTGATCACCGGGCCGCATGCCAGCAGCCTGCGTCAGATCGCCGAGCGGCAGGGTTGGGAGATAATCGACCATCCGCTGACGCTGGGCGGACGATTCAGCGTGTTCTCGGCCGTGGGGATGTTGCCGGCCAGCTACGCCGGGCTGGACGCGCCGGGTATTGTCGCCCACGCGGCGACAGATTTACGAAATGGACTCGCCCAGAAGGATGCACAATTGCTGCCGCACGCCGCATGGCTCGCCAGCCATTTCGCCGAGAAGCCGATGCAGTTGCTGATGGCCTACGCCGACCGGCTACGCCCGGCGACGCAATGGTACAAACAGCTCTGGGCGGAAAGCCTGGGCAAGGACGGCAAAGGCGGCACGCCGGTGACTGCAATCGGCGCGATCGACCAGCATAGCCAACTGCAGCTTTACCTCGATGGCCCGCGCGACAAATTACTTACGGTGTGGCTGCCCTCGATGGATGGTCAAAGCCCGCCGCTGGCTGATGGCGGCCTGCCGGGTACGGAATATCTGCGTGGACGGACGATGGGCGATGTAATGCAGGCGACGGCGGAAGCCACGGTGATGACGCTGCGCAACGCGGCGGTACCGTTG
>DITH01000038.1 GCA_002422745.1 Alphaproteobacteria bacterium UBA6189 | reverse complement strand
CCTGCTGCGGCTGGAACGCAGCGAGGGCGCGATCCGCTTTGCCGGGCGCGACATTGCCGGGCTGCGCACCGGCCAGCTGCGGCCCCTGCGGCGGGAGATGCAGATCGTCTTCCAGGACCCCTTCTCCTCGCTCAGCCCGCGCCTCTCGGTCGCGGATATCATCGGCGAGGGCCTGTCCGTGCACCGCCTGGCCGAGAATGCCGCCGCGCGCGACCGGATGATCGATGCGGTGCTGGAGGAGGTCGGCATCGACCCGGCCTGGCGCTTCCGCTATCCGCATGAATTCTCCGGCGGGCAGCGCCAGCGTATCGCCATCGCCCGGGCCATCATCCGCGATCCAAGCCTGTTACTGCTCGACGAGGCAACCAGCGCGCTTGATGCCGAGAATGAAACAGCCATCCAAGCCGCCCTCGAATCGGTGATGAAAGATCGCACCACCCTGGTGATCGCTCACCGCTTAGCCACCGTGATGAAGGCCGACCGTATCATGGTGCTCAATCAGGGCCATATCGAGGAAGTCGGCACCCATACGCAACTGCTCGAGAAAAGTACGCTCTACCGTCGCCTGGCCGATCTGCAGTTCATGGAATAACCAGACACTCACCACTAAGCACTGTCATCCGCCGCGTTTCGATTCTGCCGGTTTTGGTCAAACGCAAGCAGTGCTAGGAGCATAGCCCGCGCGTGGAGGGAGCGTACATCAAGGTACGTGACCGACGGGGCAGGCGTATCGACGACGCAATGCGCTGCATTTCACCAAAACCTACTTAATGATCACCTCAGCGCGATCGGCATCCTGCTGATTGCCCAGCGCCTGCACGTTGATCGACAAAGCATTCACGCCCTTATCGATCAGGAAGGCCCGAATGGCCAGTGCCCGGCTGAGCGAAATACGCCGCGCCACCGATGCCTGCTCGGCCGTGCCGGAAGCATAGGCCACAACACGCACGCTCGCTTGCGATTGTTTGATAGTCGTAGCAATCCCGTTTAGCGTGTTCTTCGCGGCGTCCGAAAGATCGGTCTTGTCTTTGCTGAAGGCAATCTGATGTTGCTGCGGGGCGGCATCCTTATCGCCCAGGGCTGGAATCGCCAAAGGTGGGGGTGGCGGCGGTGGTGGTGAAACTTTTGTTTGCGGCTTCGGCGCGGGCGACGGCGTAGGTTTCTCGACCGGCGGCAGCGCAGGTGGCGTCTCAGGTTTTGCTGTAGTACCGATCACCGGCAACCCAGGCAGGGCCAATGGCGGCGGCGTATCGGCCTTCACCGCCGGCGCGGGTATCGGCTCCGGTTTCTTCTCGAGGGGCGGCAAGGCAAGCGGAGCTACTTTCGGCTCCGGCTTGGGCGTGGGCTTCGGTTCTACCTTCGGCGTAGGCTTAGGCGCTACTTTTACCACTGGCTTCGGCGCGGGCTTGGAAGTAGCTACAGGCGCTGCCACATCGATCTCCGGCAATTCGCGTTTCACCATCGGTAATTCCGCTTCGCCCGGCAGAACAGGTAGTGCATCCGCCTTGGGCGCAGCCAAGGGCGAGGAAACAGCCTTCGGCAATTCTTTGGCGTTTACCCCATCTTTCGGCTGCAGCACATCCATTGAGCTCGGTACATTCTCGCCCGTAATCGCTGAAAGCGATGGCAGGTCCGGCATGGTGGGCTTCGCGGGCTCCAGTTGCGAAAGGCTGGGTAACTTCGGCAAGGAAGATGGTGCTTCGCCGGTTGCCTTGGTGGCCTCTTTTGCCGGCAGGCCCGGCATCGGCGCGATATCGGATTTCGGCAGGGCGATCACCGCGCCTGGCTTCAGCATCCCGCGATCGCTCATCGGCAATTCGGCGGGAGGCAATTTTTCAGCTTGCTGGTTGGCAAGCGCACTCGCACGGCGCGCCGCTGCTTCCATTTCGGCCTTTTGCCGGGCGGCAGCTTCGTCGGCCAACCGGCGCGCTTCAATCCGTTGCAATCGTGCTTTCTCTTCGGCTTCGTTCGCTGCTGATTCCGCCTTTTTCTTTGCGTCCGCCGCGGCGCGGGCGCGGGCCTGTTCAAGGGCGGCCTGTTTCTTCGCCGCGTCATCCGCTGCCTGTTTTTTTGCGGCTTCCTCGGCTGCTTTGCGTTTGACTTCCGCCGCTTCTGCCTGTTGTTTTTCCGCCGCCAGCTTCCGCTGCGCTTCCGCCTCGGCCGCTTGCTTTTTCGCTGCCTCGGCGGCGACCTTGCGTTTGGCGTCTTCTTCGGCAGCCCGTAGCTTGGCGGCCGCTTCCGACGCCTGTTTACGCGCCGCTTCGTCGGCAGCCTTCGCTTTGGCTCCAGCTGCAATGGCTGCCTGGCGCTTGGCCTCGGCATCGGCCAGACGTTGCTTAGCAGCCTCGATATCCGCCGGGTTTTCCGCTGCCTTCGGTGAGATTGCCAACTTCGCATCCCGCGCCGCGCGCTCCTTACGCAGCTCCTCGAGCAGACGCGTGCTCGGGCCTTTTACCTTGGTATCGGCCACAATACCTTTTGCCGGTGGCGGCGCATAAATATCCTCCACCCGCTCCGTGACGCTTTCGGGCAGCGGCGGCGGGGCTTTTTCCACCGGCACCATGGGCGGCAATTCCGGTGGCGGCGGCAATGGTTTGCCGGGCATGGCGATACTACCCGGTGCCGTTGTTGCGAGTGGCGGCATCGGTGCCGCGTTGCTAGGCACGACCGGCGCCGGGCGGGGCATCGGCGCCGGTTTGGGCGAGGCGGGCACGACGGGCAGCGGATCGATCCGCGACGGGGCTGGCGGCTCGGTCGCCGGGGCTGCATCGGGCACGGGCGATGGCATCGGTGCCAGGGTTGGCGGCGATTTTGGTAGCGGCAGCGGCGCTGGCTTGGCCGCAGGTGCAGGTGCAGGTGGCGGAGCCACTACAGGCTTAGCAGCAGGCGCTGGCAATGTTTTCACCACAGGCACTTGCGCAGGCGCCGGTGCCGTTCGCACCGGCGGAATGGCGACGCTGTTGCCCGGTGTAATCGGTTGCTCGAGCGGACGCTTGCGCTGACTGGGCGGCGCTTGTTCCGCAACGCTCGGTGCTGGGGCTGCTAACGGAGCGGGCGGCACATACGGGGCAGGCGCCGGTGGCGGTGCATAGGTAATAGCGGGCATGGGCGTTGTGGGCGCAGGTACGAAACGCAGCGCTTCCAGCGCTTGCAGGTTCACTTCCACGCTGGGTTTATCGGGCACCAGCTGGCGGGCATCGGCACTCGCGGCCCACAGCAGCAGGCACGCACCCGAAAGCAGCCCCAGCCGAAGCGGGCGTATCATAGGAGAGACCGTGCGGAAAGGATGCATGCTGTTGTTGTTTTTTATGCGTGTGAATGGATGCCGAAAGCGCCCCCGGGTTGTAGCAAAGCCTTCGCGCGCGTGGCAAGCGCGAATCGGCGAATTAAGAGGTTGCAGTGGGTAACCGCTTCCTCTAAGAGCGAGCGATGCCGCAATCCGCCCTCATTACCGTTATCGCCAAAGCCGTCCAAAAAGCCGGAAAAGGCATCATGCGCGATTTCGGTGAAATCGAGCGTCTGCAAGTCTCCAAAAAAGGCATTGCCAATTTCGTGACCTCGGCCGACTTGCGGACCGAAAAATTACTGGTCGAAGAACTCCAGCGCGCCCGCCCTAAATTCAGCTTCCTCACCGAAGAAAGCGGCCATATTCCGGGCCCCGATAGCAGCATGCGCTTCGTGATCGACCCGATCGACGGCACCACGAATTTCATCCATGCCATCCCCTATATCTCGATTTCCATTGGCGTGCAGAAGCAAACCGAGGAAGGCTGGGAAACCTTCGCCGGAGTCATTTACGATCCGGTGCATGACGAATTATTCCATGCCGAGAAAAACCAGGGCGCGTTTTGCAACAATATGCGCCTGCGTGTCTCGGCGCGCGAGGAAGACTTATTGTTATCCACCTCCTCGCCGCGCAAATGGCGTACCGGCTACGAAACTACCCTGCGCGCTTTCGAGCGCGTGATCGATTTCGGGGCCACTATGCGCTGTTCCGGCTCCGCTGCGCTCGATCTCGCCTACGTGGCCAGCGGCCGGTTGGACGGTATCTGGTACCACCGGCTCAATATCTGGGATATGTCGGCCGGTACCCTGCTGGTGCGCGAAGCGGGCGGCAAGGTCACCGCGATCGATGGCAGCCCCGTCGTCACCGACGACCGCGGCCCCATTCTCGCCACTAACGGCCGCATCCACACCCGGCTGCAAACGCTGCTGGCGGGCGAGTAACCATTTTTTATCTTATATCGAACGATAAGATTCTCGTCGCCCATGGGCGACGCAGATAGCTCCGTTCACCGAAAAGGCTACTTGGCGCGTTCGATGTAGGTCAGCTCGTTGGTATTCACCACGATCTTGTCGCCGGTTGAAATAAACGGTGGGACCATCACTTTAACGCCGTTCTCGAGCTTAGCCGGTTTGTACGACGAGCTTGCCGTCTGGCCTTTAACCACCGGATCGGCCTCGGTCACTTCAAGCACGACGGAATCGGGGAGTTTCACGCCTATCGGCTTGCCTTCGTGCAATTCCACCACCACGACCATCCCGTCTTGCAAAAAGGCGACACGGTCGCCGAGGAAATCAGCCTGCATGGTGATTTGTTCGTAATTTTCCTGATCCATAAAGGTCAGCGCGTCGCCATCGCGATAAAGAAACTGGAAGTTCCGCTGATCAAGCGATACGCGTTCCATCCCTTCGTCGGGGCGAAGGCGCATATTGCGTTTGGTACCGCCCTGAATATCTTTCATCTCGATCTGGTTGAAGCTGCGCAAATTGCCTGGCGTACGGATTTCATGGCTCGTGACCACCCATAATTTGCCTTCGAATTCCAGCACCATCCCGGCGCGGACATCACCACCATCCACTCGCATTGCATTACTCCTTTGGCCATTCGTTGCGCCGCGTGTAGCAAGGAGGCCGGGCAGATGCAAGCGCGAAACGGGTTAGGCCACCTGTCGCTTACTTCGTCCGCGCCTTCAAGCCACGCCTGATCGCAGCATTGAATTCCTCAACCGCAGCGCCCGGTCCCTTCGCATGCCGCCACACGGCGGTAATGGCCGCCACAAAATCGGCGCCCGCTTTCACCAGCCCCTCCGCCCGCTCGGGCGTCAGTCCGCCAATCGCCACGCAGGGAATGGTGGTGTACGTGCTCCACCATTGCAGCAGGCTGGGCTCGGGCGTGCCATACTGCGCCAGTTTTTCCGGTGATTTGCTCTCGGTGGGGTAAAACGCGCCGAAGGCCACATAATCAGCCCCGCCCTCGCCCGCTTCCATCGCCATATGCGGTGAATCGTGGCAGGAAATACCGATCACGCGCTCCTCACCCAGAATGGCCCGCGCCTGCTTCAACGACATATCCTCCTGGCCGAGGTGAATCCCATCCGCCGCGACTTCAATGGCGAGATCCGCCCGATCATTGAGAATAAATGCTACGCCGTATTGTTGGCAGACCGGCACCAGCGCCCGTGCGGCAGCCACGATGCTCGCATCATCGGCGTCCTTCAACCGTAGCTGGAACGCGCCGACATCGCCCGCGGCCAGCGCTTCTTCGAGTTGTGCGGGAAACACCGCCAGGTCGATACTGGGCGGTGAAATCAGGTAAAGTCGGCATGGGTAGGTTTCATCCTGCATGCCGGGGTTATAATCCAGCCGGAGGATAAAGGCTAGCGTGGCGGCAGGGCTTTTTGCTGGAATAATGCCTTGACCGCATGGTTAACCTGCCAATACATTTCGAGGCAATCTTCCTTTAGCATATGTCCGGCAAATCCTAATTCTTTCTCACCAATCTCGTCGATTTTGCGCAAAACGGGCAAAACAATCTGGCTGTATTCGCCATCAAATTCCTCCGCGTTCTGCCCATGTAAGCAGCATGCGCCATACATATTCCCTGCGGCGAGGCGAATGGTCTGCTCAGCCCAGCTGCGTAATAACGCCGCGGTCACGGCAGTCGAATGTTGCATGGTAGCCGCGTGAAAATATTTCTTCGCCGCGATGCGCTCACTGGCCGTCAGTGGTTTATCAACCAATGTAGGGAACCCGGGATACCGGCGTTGCAATTCCTCCTGGCGCACTTGAAGTAAATGCGCGTTTGGCACCGCATCCGCTTGATTCGAGCCATAAAGAATCGGCGACAGCAGGTGGTGCGTGCGCAGATTGGAAAGGTTCAACGCTTTTTCGATGGTCGCATCCACGGCCGGATTTCTCAGGCGCTTGACCCAATCAGTGAGTTCAGTAGCTTCAATCTCGGCAGGCAGTGGATGGGGTGGCTTACGATAGAACTGGCCATTTTTTTTCTGCCGAGGGGCCCCTTTATCCGGATCACTGTTTATCCGGCTAGGTGGGTTTTCACGGTATGGCTGACGCAGGGCTGCCCTGGCGACCCCTGCCCAATGTTCGAACAGACGTTCGGCGCTGGCCATGTCATCCACCAGCCCATCGGCGAGCATCGTGTCTTCAATCGCATCGCGTGCAAGCACAAACTTTTCCGGTGCCGTCCGTTCGGCGCTATCACTCGCTTCCTGCACCGCCTCAAATATACTTCGGCATATGGGGTGCCACGTAGCGTCGTCCGTCAGTTCGGACTCGGCCAGCGCCTGGTAAAAATACTCCCGCGCCTGCCGGGTACGATGGTGCCGTAAATACTGCGAAAAAGATGCCATGCAGTTGATCTAGCTACTTCGTGTGACAATCGCGTGTCGGTTTCAAGAAAGATTGATGACAGCCTGATGGATCGCTCACTGCTGTCCCATCTCGCTTTGATGCGCAGATGCGTATGGTTCGGCTTCAACCACGGAGGATGCGATGCTAAGGAAACTTCTCATGCCGGTAGTCACCGGATTTGTCATCGGTAAAGCCATTCAGCTTTACACCGAACACAGCCATAAAAAACACCCGATCAAACGGCTGATTTTCGGTCGCTAACGCGCTTTGTAAATCCCGACGATATCGGCAAGCAATTGCAGTGCTTCGTCTTTCGGACGCTGGAAGGCATTGCGCCCCATGATCGACCCATCGCCGCCACCGGCGGCAATCTGGCGCACTTCCTCGAGTACTTCGGCATTGCCTTTTGCCCCGCCCCCCGAGAAAATCACCAGCCGTTTGCCACCAAAAGTCGTCTGCTTGATATGCGCGATACGATCGGCCAGCGTATCGATCTTGATCGCTTCCTTCTCGTATACTTTCTTCGCTTCTGCCTGCTCGACATGCGCCGTGGGCGGCTTCACCTTAATAATGTGTGCTCCTAGCATCGCGGCCATATGCGCCGCATAGGCCGTCACATCCATCGCGGTTTCGCCTTCCTTCGACAGGCCCGCCCCGCGCGGATAGCTCCAGATCACTACTGCCATACCCAGCGATTTGGCTTCCGACGCCATCTCGCGGATTTCCTCGATCTGGTCGTACGCCTTGTCGGAGCCGGGATAAATCGTAAACCCAATGGCCGCACAGCCGAGGCGCAGCGCATCTTTCACGGTGGAGGTCACGGCCTGATCGGGCTGCACATTGTTGCCCACCAGCGAATTGTTACTGTTCACTTTCAAAATCAACGGAATGGCACCGGCGAACGTATCCGCCCCAGCTTCCAGCATGCCAAGCGGCGCAGCGTATGCATTGAGCCCGCTATCGATCGCCAGTTTGAAATGGTAGTGCGGATCATACGCCGCCGGGTTTGCGGCAAAGCTGCGCGCCGGGCCGTGCTCGAACCCCTGATCCACCGGCAGGATCACCATTTTACCGCTGCCGCCGAGCTTGCCGGTCATCAGCATGCGCGCCAGGTTTGCTTTGGTTCCGGGCTGGTCGGCCTCATACCAGGAGAGAATTTCTTTCACTTTGCGCGTTAGTGCCATGGTGCCCTCATTCTTCGGTTCATCGCGTTTTGTCGCTAGATACAACAGACTTTTGATACTTGTCCAACCATCTTAGTAACGAAAGGATGTTTCTATGCGTTGGATGTTAGTACTTACCGGCGGGCTGACCACATGGCTTGGCTATCGCCTTTTCCGCGAGCATCAGGAAGTGGTGCACCGGGAAGAACTGGTCGATTGCACGATCGACGATTCGTTTCCGGCCAGTGACCCGCCCTCATGGACACCCTCCCATGCCGGCATCCCCATCGAAAGCGATGAGCCGCCCACCACCCATTAAGGCAATCGCCGCGAGTTTCTCGTGCATTGCCGGGCTTGTGGCGCAGCGTACGCTGGTAAATCCCCGTCGTAGCGCCTCGTGTGCCATGGCTGGGTCGTCGCCGCAGCAGAGGGTGAAGGTGAAAGCTGTTTCCGCATATTCGGTGCGAAGCTGTTCCAGCATGGCCTCATAATAGCCGATACCGGCATGGCACGCCGCAAAGGGTGGCGAGGCAAGCGCCGTGTCCCCGCGGGCCAAGGCCGCGCGGGCTTCGTCAAGCCCGTTTACGGTTTGCGTTGTCATGATTCATCAACGCAGCAATGCCTGGCAGTTCCTTGCCTTCCAGCCATTCCAGAAAGGCACCGCCAGCGGTCGAAAGATAACTCAGCTGCTGGCTTACTCCGGCATGAGCCAGTGCGGCCACCGTGTCGCCGCCACCGGCGACGCTATGCAGCGTCCCCTCGCGCGATGCCAGGGCTACCAGCCGAGCCAATTGTACGGTCGTCGCATCGAACGGCGCAGTTTCAAACGCCCCTACGGGGCCGTTCCATACCAGTGTTTTACTGGTAGTAATGACATCGTGCAGTTCCTTCAAGCTGCGCGGACCGATGTCCAGCATCATGCCATCGGGCGGAATGCTTGCGATATCGCACACGATATTGGTCGCATGCGGTGCAAATTTAGTCGCCACTACCGCATCCACCGGCAGCACGATACGACAGCCCGCTGCATCCGCCTGCTGTAAAATCTGCCGTGCCGTGTCGGCCATGTCGCGTTCGCAAAGCGACGCGCCGACGGCAATTCCCTGCGCATGCAAAAACGTGTTGGCCATGGCCCCACCGATAATCAAGCGATCGACCTTGGCGACAAGGTTGCCCAGCAACGCCAGCTTCGTACTCACCTTCGAGCCACCGACAATGGCCGTGAGCGGACGCTCAGGCTCGGCCAGCACGCGGGTCAAGGCCGTTACCTCCTCCTGCATCAACCGCCCGGCGGCGGAAGGCAGATAGGGGTTCAGCCCGACAATCGACGCATGGGCGCGGTGCGAGCAACTGAACGCGTCGTTCACATAACAATCGCCCAGCGCCGCCATGGCCCGAGCAAATTCCGGGTCGTTGGCTTCCTCTTCTTTATGAAAGCGCAGATTCTCCATCAGGATCACATCGCCATCCTCCGCGCCCTCGACGGCCAGCCGCGCCGAGTTGCCAACGCAATCGGGCGAGAATTTTACCGGCCGGTCCCACAGTGCGTGGGAAAGCGCATCCACCAGCGGAGCGAGGGATTGCGCGGGGTCGAACCCTTTTGGCCGCCCCAGATGCGAGAGAATCACCACCTTCGCGTGGCGCTCCATGAGGTATTGCAGCGTTGGCACCACGCGGGTGATGCGCGTCGCATCCGTCACCCGCCCGGCCTGCATCGGCACGTTCAAATCCACCCGCACCAGCACCGTTTTGCCGGTCACGTCGAGGGATTCCAAAGTCGGTAACGTCGCGCTCATGCGCTAGCTATAATCCACTTCACCATCAAATCAAGAAACCAATCGGGTGTTATTTCACGTAATTGTCACACTGATCTGAAGATTAGTTTGCTAGGTCTGGCTACTTCAAGGAGCTAACTATGTCAGAAATTACCGACGATCAAGTCCGCGCATATCTTGATGCTCATCGCCCGAGTTTGAAAGAGCCGGATCCGAAGGAGCCATCGACCCAGGCGCGCGGCCTCATCGAAAATCCTAAACACCCGCGGCTTTCGCCCGGCGAAACTGGCCGGGGAATATCTCCGGATGAAATCCGTGCTGCCATGGAAGAAGACGTAAATCGCGGATTATCCCTCGGCTGCTCCTGGCGGCGTTAAAATTTACCTCGGAGATATCCCATGCCCATCGATCCGGAAAAACTACGCGCAGCGATCCAAGCACGTAAGGAAAAACCAGTAAGCCGCATCGTCGATGTAGAGAATCTCGATCGGCGTGCAGCGTTAGACGATGACTCCAAAGGCGTTGATCGCTTAATGGAGCGCAACGGAAAAGGAAGCGATCGAAGTGGCTGGAATCGTTAGCATGAATGATTCACTTTCCGGCACCGATTCCCTGAGTACCGCATCGGATCACATCGCAGCCCATCACGGTAGCGACGTTATCCATGGCGGGAACGACCCGCTACAAACCCCCGCGCATCCTACCCGTGGCGCTCAATCCCGGCTGCACGCATCATGGCGGCAAACGGCAGCGGGCGTAACATCCATCTCCCCGGCGGCAATGGCACGCCAGCGCGGCAATGGCACGCGGGGTAAATAAACTGCCAACCGAGCACCGCCATGACGCCGCAAACGCCGTTCACGCCTGCTATCTAGGTTCGCGTCAAAAAGGATGAGATGCTAGGAATGCCGGCGCGCAGGGAGGGAGCATACATGAACGTACGTGACCGAACGAGCACCGCCATGACGACGCAGATCGCCGTTTTTCACGCTAACCCATCGCCTTGCGGGTAAGGTCGAGCATCCGGCAGCTAAAGCCCCACTCATTATCGTACCAGCTGGCGACGCGAACGAGGTTCCCGTTCACCACCGACGTCCCGGTGAGGTCGACGATGGAGCTGCCATTGTCGCCGGTGTAATCGATCGACACGAGGGGCCGTGTATCCACCTTCAATACGTTCGGCAGCGACTTCTCCGCCGCCGCTTTCAGCGCATCGTTCACCGCTTCTTTGGTGACGTTCTTTTTCACCACCACGCATAGATCGACCATCGACACATTGGCCACCGGCACGCGCATGGCCACGCCATTCAGTTTGCCTGCCAGTTGCGGCAGCACCAGCCCAATCGCTTTGGCGGCACCCGTTTTGCTCGGCACGATCGACATGGCCGCGGCCCGCGCCCGGCGCGGGTCTTTGTGCGAACCATCCACCAGGTTCTGATCGCCCGTATAGGCATGCACCGTGGTCATGANNCGCCAGGCAGTTGGTGGTGCAGGAGCCTACCGAGAAGACGGTATGTTCCGGCGTCAACTGGTTGCAGTTTACCCCATACACAAAGGTCGGGCAGTCATCGCCTGCCGGGGCCGAGATGAGCACTTTCTTTGCGCCCTGCTTCAGATGCACCGACGCGGCGTCCTTGCTGTTGAATGCGCCGGTACATTCCAGCACCACATCGACACCGAGCTTCGCCCAGTCGATCTTTGCCGGGTCGCGCTCGTGGGTGATGGTGATCGGGCCGCGCCCCATATCGATGCTGTGTTCATCCCACGTGATGGGGTGCGGGAACCGCCCATGCACCGAGTCGAACTGCAGTAAATGGGCGTGCGATTCATTCGCCGCCGAGCCATTCGCTGCTACCAGTTGGATATCGTTATAACCTTCCTGCACCAGGGCGCGCGCCACGCAGCGCCCGATACGGCCAAGCCCGTTAATCCCGATTTTGATCGTCATATGTCACCTCGTGTGAGCGCTTATAGCGC
>DITH01000155.1 GCA_002422745.1 Alphaproteobacteria bacterium UBA6189 | reverse complement strand
AAGATCATCGACGTGTTCGTGTGCAAGCTGCGCAAGAAACTCGAAGATGCCTCGGGTGGCGAATCCTATATCGAGACCGTTTGGGGACGGGGTTATGTGCTGAAGGATCCCGATCCCTCGGCAGAGCCGTCAGCGGCCAAAGAATCCAAACGCAAGAAAGTGAATGAAGAAGCGTAATGCTTTTTCCACATGCCCAGTAAAAGACGCCGGGGGAGCATTCCTCCGGCGTTTTTTTAATGACAGGGCGATTGGCAAACCATACTAGTTTTTCAGGCCCTTACGCTTAATTCAGCAGCGCAATTAGCTGAAGGCAGGGCTACAGGGGGTGTGTATGCGTCCAGCCAGCGGTAACGGCGTGCTTGCCACTACAAGCAGTGCCGAAAAGGTCAGTAAAATAAATATTCTGGTGGTGATCAGCAGCCATAAGGCTGCGAATCTGATTCGGGATTTATTCCTGCAACTTGGATTTTCCAATATTTTTGTCGCCCGCGATGCCGCCGACGCCGTGCAGATGCTGCGGGAAATACGCGTGCACCTGATCGTGGCGGATTCGGAATTGCGCGTCAGCCCGAAAGATGCCCAAACCGCTGAAGAGATTGAACTCAGCGGCATTCGTTTTGTCGAGCGGTTGCGGCATGCCCAGCAATCACCTGCCCCGTTCATTCCCGTATTGATGCTGATGGACCATGCCCGCAGCCATGAAGTGCGCCGGGCGCGCGATGCCGGAGTAAACGAGGTGATTCTGCGCCCCATGCAAGCGCGTGATTTCTGCGCCCGGGTGGTCAATCTCATCGATAAGCCACGTGTTTTTATAACAGCGCCGAGCTTCAAGGGTCCGTGCCGTCGTCATCAGGAAGGACCACCGCCGGGGGTCGATGAGCGCCGGGTGCGTGAAGTACGACTCATCCGCTGCGATGAAATGAAAGGAAAATGCACATGAGCCAACCGTCCGACAACGCACCGGTATTCGCGTATGAACCGAATTGCCAGCTCAAGCAGGAGCTAGGCGAGGAATTTTCGCTCGAGGAAGCGATCAGTGAAGAGCAGCTGCGCGCATGCGAAGCGCTCGTCGACCAGGCGGCAGAGGATTTTTTTGCCGAAGCGTCGAGCGATTTGCGCGCGCTGGCGGCGATGACCCATCCGGCCGAAGGCGCGACCGATTACGAGCAACTGTTGATGCATGCCTATAATATTAAAAGCCTGGCGAAGGTACTCGGGTTCACCCTGATTACCGATGTGTGCATGCATTTGGTCGGCACCGTGCATAGCCAGAAATTATCGGAAACCCAGAAACAAGCCATGTTGAACACGCTGGTCGATGCGCTGGCCATGACGTTTGATCATCGCATCCGCGACGATGGCGGCACATTCGGGCGCGAACTGCGCGCCAAATTAACCCGCTCGCTTTAGGTGAGGGTGAACAGCCCGCGATGTTCGATCGACGGGGTGAATTTCTTGGTAAGGTTGAGCGTGCTTTCCGCGCCGCCCAGCAATAGATAGCCGGGCTTATGCAGAATCGCCGCCATCCGCTCCAGCACGTCAGTTTTGGTTTTCTCGTCGAAATAAATCAACACGTTGCGGCAGAAGATAATATCGAAACGCCCCATATGCGCGTAGGATTCCAGCAAATTGCCGGGAGTGAATTTCACCATCGATTTCAACTCGTTTTTAATCTCCCAGGTATTGTTGGCGCACTGGGTAAAATATTTCATTAGCAGCATGATGGGCAAGCCGCGCTGCACTTCGAACTGGCTGTAACTACCGGCACGGGCACGGTCCAGTACCTTGTCGGCCAGATCGGTCGCATAAATCTCAAACTGCATCCCGGCAAATTTGATCGCCTCTTCTTTCAGCGTCATGGCAATGGAATACGGTTCCTGCCCGGTGGAACAGGCAGCCGACCATATCCGCACATGGGTTTTTCCGGCCGCTTTTAAAGCGGGGAGAATGACGTTCTTCATGTGATCGAACGGTTTCGTGTCGCGGAAAAACATCGATTCGTTGGTGGTCATCGATTCAACCACCTGGGTAACCAGCGCCGTTGGCGCACCACCGCTGCGCAGCTTGGCGATCAGCTCACTGCAACTGGCCATACCGTTGGCGCGCGCCACTGGCTGTAGGCGGGTTTCAAGCAGGTAGCCCTTATCTTCGGTTAGTGTGAGGCCGGAGCGCTGCTTTAAAAAGCCTGCGATAAAAGTGAACTCATCCTTGGTGAAAGCGGAAGGGTTAGGCGGCGTCGCCCCTGTAGTCATCGGTGCGATAAAGCTACTCATGCAGCACTCCCCATGGCGCGTGTGATCACCGGTGCCATTTGATCCAACGGTAAAATTGCCCGGGCCAGTCGGGCATCGACCACGGCACGCGGCATACCATACACCACGCACGTCGCTTCATTCTGGGCGACCACCATGCCGCCGCCTTTTACCACTTCGGATGCACCAGCCGCACCGTCGGCGCCCATGCCCGTCAGCACGATGGTGAGCAAATATTTGCCGTAAATTGCCGACAGGCTACGCAGCATCGGGTCAGCCGAAGGGCGACAGAAATTCTCGGGCGGATTCTGGTTGAGCCGGATATGCGTATGCGTACCTTTCCGCTCGACCACCATGTGGTAGTCGCCTGGGGCGAGGTAAATCACGCCCGAACGTACTTCTTCGCCATCTTTACCCTCATGGCAATCGGCCCCCACTGTTTTACCGATATGGTCGGCCAGGATGGTGGTGAAGTTGGGCGGCATATGCTGGGTAATGAAAAGCGGCACAGTCAGCGGCCTACCCTTCAACGCACCAAAAAGAGCCAGCAAGGCTTGCGGGCCACCGGTGGACGACGCAATGGCAATGGCCTGAACGCGCGGTATATGCAACAGCGCCTCATGCAACGTATGCAGTGGCACCACGTTGCCCGCAATCGCCGCCAACGGCGACGGGCGCGCCAATGGCGCAGAGGCGTAGGAAGTGGCGGCAACCTTTGCCGGCGCCGTGGCGGACGCTGGCACGCTTGGTGCGGCAAATGATGGTGATGGGCGGCTACTGCGCGGTGCAAGGGCTTTGATTTTTTCAATTAGCTGGCGGTAGAAATCCTGCACCTCGTTAGGATTGGCCGCGGAAGGTTTAGGCAAGTAGTCGGTCGCGCCAAGTTCCATGGCGCGCATGCTGATCTGGGCGTTGCGTGCCGTCAGGGTCGATGCCATGATGATGCGCGCTGCCGGGCAGGTTTTCAGTAATTCCGGCAAGGCGGTAAGACCGTCCATCCCCGGCATTTCAATGTCGAGCACCACGATATCAGCCGGCACACGGCGCAACGAGTCGATGGCGGTTTGCCCATCGATGGCAGTGGCCACGATCTCAATCTGCGCCTCCTGCTTCAGGGCGCGCTGCATCAAGCCGCGGATAATGGCGGAGTCATCGACGAGCATGACCCGTATTTTAGGTATTTCGTGCATCTAGGCCCCGGGCAACAAACCAAGTTGCTGCAACTTCCCGGCAATGATGGCTTCATCGAACGGTTTCATGACATATTCGTTGGCACCCGCCATGACCGCTTCCTGGATTTTGTTAAATTCGTTTTCCGTGGTGCAGAAAATAATCACCGGCTGCTGCGCAAGGGCGGTATCAGCACGGATAGTTTTCATGCATTCAAGCCCGTCCATCACCGGCATATTCCAATCCAGAATAATCAGATCCACCGGGTTGCTGCGCACCTGGTCGACTGCCTCCTGGCCATTTTCGGCTTCGAGGGCTTGGTAGCCAAGATTCTCAACGATTTTACGAACGACTTTGCGGACGATTTTCGAATCATCCACCACAAGGCAGAGTTTCATGGGCTTTCCTTTACACGTCTTTCATTTCATCGATGATCCGCGCTACGTCGAGAATCACCAGTAGTTCCTTATCAAGTTTGAAGACCCCNNGGCAGCGAGAGGACGTCGCCCACCGAGTCGACGATAAAGGCGAACAGCTCGCCTTGATAATCGACCACGACCTTCATGACCTGCTCGGGGTTAGGGTAGGGTTGCAGCCCCAACCGCTTCCGCATATCGATCGCGGTGACGATACGGCCGCGCACGTTAATGGACCCGGCGACGACCCTTGGTGCCAGCGGGATGGGAGCAATCGGTTGTTTGCGCATCACATCCTGCACCGCCATGACGGAGATGCCAAACAATTGGCCGTTCAGGCGCATACTCACGAATTCCTGGTGTACGCCGCCCACCGGTGCAGGAGAGCCCGTTTGATCGTTAATAACAGCAAGGGCGTTCGACATTACGCGGCCTCCTTCACATGCATTTCAAGCAGGCGGGCAACGGTGGTAATCAACGCTTCCCGATCGGTCTTGATGATCGTGGCGTTGATGCCCACTTTCTGGCCCTTTTCCTTAAACCCTTCACTGACGGTCGAGGTGAACGCCACCACCGGAACCTGCTGGTAATGGGTGTTGGTGCGCAGGCGGCGGGTGAACTCGAACCCATCCATATCGGGCATTTCGATATCGGTTACCACGATGTCGAACGGTTTGGCGTTGGCAATTTCTTCCAGTGCCTGCGTCGGCCCGGCCACAGCGGTGACGTCGTAGCCGACATTGCGCAACGCGGGGACGATAAGGTTACGGAAGAAAAGGCTGTCTTCCACCATGAGCAAACGGGCATTGGGAATGGGTGCCGATGCGTATTCCCCGCTGCCTAAGTGGCCGGCCATATCTTTCAGCAAGTACCCGACATCGACCACGTCGGTGGTTTTCCCGGCAATCACGATACTGCCGAGGAATTCCTCGTGGTTACCCGCCACCGTCATCGCCAGCGGCGCTTCCTGGATATCGAGGATTTCTTCGACCACCAGCCCGACGGTTTTGCCGTCGTAGGTAAAGACGATCACCTCAAACATACCCGATTGCGGAATGCTCATACCGGGCAGCGCTTTCAGGCGCATAAGGTCGCCACGGTATTGCACCACGGGATCGGTGGCCGACATTTCAACTTTGGCGGCGTCGATCTCTTCCAGTCGTGAAACGAGTTCGAGCGGTACGGCGCGCGGTGATACCGAACCAGCTTTGAAGACCAGGAAGTTGGCCAGTTTCTCTTCGCTGGAGCGGGTCGCCGCAACTTCTTCCTGGCCAGCATTGTTATCAATATCGCCCAGCATTTTGCTTAGTCCGCCCGGATCGAGAATCATGATAACGCTGCCATCGCCAAGGATGGTGTTGCCGGAATAAATATCTATATCGCCCAGCACCCGGCTGGTCGGCTTCACAACGATTTCTTCCGTATCGTGAATAGCGTCGACCACCAGGCCGAAATCATTCGCGCCCACCCGCAGTACCACCACGTAACTCTCGCGTTCACCTTCCGCCTCGCCCTCGACTTCGAGATCCATCGTGCGACGCAGAGATAGCAGCGGCAGAAGCTTGTCGCGCAGACGCAGCACGCGTGCGCTGTTGATGGTTTCCACCTGGTATTCGGACTCACTACCGGTACGCACCAGCTCCACCACGTTCAGTTGCGGAATGGCAAAGCGCTGCTTGGCCGATTCCACCAGCAGGACTGACAC